>DXUR01000006.1 GCA_019417795.1 Clostridiales bacterium
AGCTTTTCTTTCGTTCCAGAAGCATCGCATACTCTGCGTTCAGCTCGCTGATGCGCGGGAGCTTTTTGTCAGAGCCGTTCTCTTTCTTATAAGCATCAAACGCCTTTTTTGCTGCGCTGCGCAAGGCCAGCGTATCCCGGTGGGCTTCATAGAACTCTCGATTGTAGCCAGATGCTTTATACGCAGCAAAAACATCTTTTGCCTTGGCATAATTGATTAGATGCTTCCGCAGCACCGACACTTCCGACATCCGTTCCTCATCTGCTTTTACAGATTCCAGCAGCGCATCACATTTTTCAGAAATTCCATCTGCCTTTTCTTTCAGCTCTGCATAGCTCTTGATTCCATGCTCTTCCATGAACATCATAGCTTTTGCCATCTGTTTCAGATTAAAGACTTTCGCCCAACGCGCATACCCCGCGCCTTTGCCTGCCTGCATTTTGGCACGGACATCAATAAGGAACGACAGCTCCGCCTTCTGATGCACCTGCGCAGACCGTGCGCTTGTGCGGGTTTTCTCTGCAAATTTGCTTTTATGAATCGCATTCCCGGCAAGCACCTCGCAAAGTTCTTCAACTGAATAGCCCTTGCCGAAAGAGCGGAAGCGGGCAAATCTGGCATGGCCTTTTCCCCGCAGGGCAGGCTGTTTTCCATCTTTATACTCGTACCCTGCTTCCTGCAAAATTCCAATCAGTTCTCGGAAGTCTTTTGGTTTTCTTGCCAATGCTGCATCAATGGACTCGCAGATTTCATCCCGCTGCGATTTTTTCTCCGGGTATTCCGTTCTCTTCTGCCGCTCCCCATAGGGCTTCCGGATAATGACCGACAATCGGTGCTCCAGACAGATGATATCACTGAGCCTCGCCAGTGCAAGACCGGATAAGCGAAAATCCCGAAATTTTCTGGTGCAGTCTAATGTAGTCGAATTAAAAATAATGTGATTATGAATGTGCGCACGATCAACATGGGTAGCTACGATAAATGCGTGTTTTCCCTTGGTGAATCGCATGGCTGTCTCATACCCAACCTTGTTTGCTTCCTCCGGTGTGATTTCTCCGGGCTTAAAGGACTGCCGAATCTGATATGCAATCACATCATGTGCCTGGGTTCTTCCCGTGATATGCTCATACTGCCGTTTGGAAAGCAGAAATTCTTCATCACAGGTCTTTGCATCACAGGCATACGCACTAATGTATTTTCCATCTTCCGTCTTTGCTGCATTCTCAGAATAATCAGTACGGTCAGCCAGACACTGCGCTACCGTCTTTCCTTTATTGATATGCAGCGCAATTAGTCTTGTAGCCGCCATTTTCATATTCCTCCATCTAAAAAGAGCTACCCGAAGGCAGCTCTTACCAATCTACTATTCTCATTTTAACATCCGTTCCCGGTCATAAGCTCCCTGCAAATAAACGGCCTGCTTGATGATCTCTTCCATATCGAAATAGACACACATGATGCTTTCGTACAGCTTCCACACATTAGATTCGGTGCCGCCCACCATTTCCATCAGCTGGTCTTCCATCTTCGAATGCTCAGACTGTTTTTCCGGATAAGCTGTCTCTTCCACAAAATGATTCTCTCCATCTGTTTCCTCGTACCGCAAATCATAATAATCTTTCATAAACTGAATATCCATCGAATCCCTCCTGAATTCAAATTGTCAAAACATCCTCTACACGCTCACACAGCCGTCCCATCAGTTCCATGATGCTGCCCGCACCAACCGCAGCTGCGAACAGCCCCATCTCAATCATGGTCAGCAGGAACACATCCGTCCAGCTCGCCCGAACCACCGAATAGATGCCGCAGCCAAGAACAAACAGCATAACCGGCGAAAGTACCCACAGAGATAGCTGCATCAGCAGATTCCAGATAAAGCATAGAAATCGCAGAAAAAATGCAACCGGCAGCAACAGGATTTTCAGCATCAGCTTCAACAAAAAACTTACGATCTTCATGGATTTCACCCCTTCGTTTTTCTTTTCATCTTCATTTTACCGTACCCGCTTGCCAAACACCACGATGTCAACAGGAAGACCTACAAAAAATATGTAATGGCACAGACAGTTTCATCTGTGCCATGTGCGGTAGAAATCTCGCACATTTGCGCCGTCAGCGAATACCAGAAAGCCTCTTCAGGATCAGCTTCTGCATCTCCCAGAGTTCATCCAGTCGCTTCTGCAAATCCCGGATATCCTCCGCATAGATGCTTCCGGATTCATTGGCGCGTTTTGCGTACTGGTTCAGGTTGTTGCTGCATCGGCGAAGAAGGGTGGATACCTGCGCCACATCCGACAAATCAAGATTCACGCAGTACCCGTCCATCGCCATTTTTCTCATATAGGCACCGGTATTCCGAATCCCCAATTCCTTCTGCTTTTCACGAATCCTCGCCAGCTCTTCCGGGTTTACCCGGACGTTGATCCAGTGTTCCCGAACACTCATAGTGCCACCTCCTCATCATCTCGATGTGCCATCGGCGGAATGCGACCGGCACGGTCACGCAATTCTGCCAGGACAGACGGCTTTTCCGCCGTTTTCTCACGGTCTGGATCATCATTTCCGCGGTCATCCATATTCAGCAGTGCGTCCAGTTCTGCCAGTCTTACACTCTTTTCTGCCAATTCTGCCTCCTGGGGAAATGGCTTTCCAAGCTCGGCCTGCGCCGCTTCCTGCTGGCTGCTAAGATTGTCCAGCTGCTGCTCCGCCTTTTCCAGCCTTGCAGGAATCCCAGCAAGAGCATTGTCCAGACGCTGGATATTGCCCGCAGCACTGGTGCCGATGGGTACCCGGTGGGTCATCTCGCCTTTCAGCAGCACCTGATACTCTTTCTGGAAGCTATCAAATGCCAGCTCCATCTTGAAACCTCGATAGCTGCCAAGCGGCACCGGCTCCAGACTCTGATTGGCTTTACAGGCCGCAAGGATTGCTTCACCGGCCTCGGCTTTTTCAGTAAATCGTGTGCCATTCACCTCCATACTGCAGAACCCTTCTTCCGGCAGCGGATGTGCCGCCACCGTCCGAATATCCGACTGAAAGCCCTTGATGAACCCCTGCGTTTTCTCAATCTCCGCAGGGAAATATTTCATCAGCTTATCTTCTAATCGGTACTGCTGGCTCTGATGATCAGCTTTCAACACCTTCAGCCTTGCAACATCTACATCCAAGTCCATTTTTTCCTTGATCTGCGGGTCTCCTGCACAAAGTGCCTTGATCTCTGCATAGGAAAGTGCCTGCTCATCCACATCGTCACAGGAACGTACCGGAGATTTGCTGGTCATGATCTGGCTGATGAACTTCTGCTTATTCTCCAGTGTCTGATAGAGGTAGGCGTCAAAGGTTCCTTCCGTCACATACTGATAAACCTGCACTTCTTTGTTTCGGTTTCCCTGACGGATAATACGACCATTTCGCTGGGTCATGTCCGCAGGCCGCCAGCCCACATCCAGATGATGCACGGCCACCAGCCTGTCCTGCACGTTCGTGCCTGCACCCATCTTCTGTGTCGAACCTAACAACACCCGCACCTGTCCGGTACGCACTTTGGCAAACAAATCCTTCTTTTTTGCCTCGGTATCGGCATCATGGATAAATGCGATTCCTTCCTCTGGCACACCGGACTGGATGAGTTTGGCGCGGATATCCTCATACACATTAAAGGTTCCATCGTTCTTCGGTGTGCTGAGGTCGCAGAACAGCAGCTGGGTCAGCTTATCCGACTGTCCTTCCTCATAAATCCGAAGCACATTCCGCACACAGGCATTGAGCTTGCTGTTGGGGTCATCCGGTAGAAGCGGATTCATCAGCCGCTGATCCAGCCCCAGCTTTCTGCCATCCGATGTGATTTTCAGCATGTTATCGACCGACGGGTCTACCACGCCGGAATGCACAGCCGCCGCCCGTTCCGAAAGTTCCGCCACCATCGCCTGCTGATGCTCCGAAGGCTGCACCACCACGGTTTCAAACTTTGCCTCCGGCACCGGCAGATGCAGCTGATCGGAAGTCTTGATATCCGCCACTTCCTTGAACATATTCATCAGCTCCGGAAGGTTGAAGAACTTTGCAAATCTTGTTCTTGCCCGGTATCCGGTTCCCTCCGGTGCCAGCTCAATGGCTGTGGTGGTCTCACCAAAGGTAGAAGCCCAGCTGTCGAAATGGGTCAGCCCTTTCTGCTGCAACGTGCCGTACTGGAGATACCGCATCATGGTGTAAAGCTCCGTCATGCTGTTGCTGACCGGGGTTCCGGTCGCAAAAATGATGCCGCGCCCGCCTGTCAACTCGTCCATATACTGGCACTTCATAAACATATCCGAAGATTTCTGCGCTTCCGAAGTGGACAAGCCTGCAACATTGCGCATTTTTGTGTAGAGAAACAGGTTCTTAAACGCGTGTGCCTCGTCTACAAACAGCCGGTCTACGCCCAGCTGCTCAAAGGTAATCACATCGTCTTTTCGGTCGGTTGCCCGGAGTTTCTCCAATCTCGCCTCCAATCCTTTCCGGGTCTTTTCCATCTGTTTAATAGAGAAACGTTCGCCATTCTGGGATTTCATCTCAGCAATGGCGTTTTCGATTTCATCAATCTGGGCAGTCAAAATCCGCTCCTGCCGTTCTGCGGACACCGGGATTTTCTCAAACTGGGAATGCCCAATGATGACTGCATCGTAATCGCCAGTGGCAATTCGTGCGCAGAACTTCTTTCTGCGGGCGGTTTCAAAGTCCTTTTTGCTTGCCACCAGCAGTTTTGCACTCGGATACAGGCGCAGGAACTCATTTGCCCACTGAAGGGTTAAGTGATTCGGAACGACAAACATGGATTTCTGGCACAGCCCCAGCCGTTTTGCCTCCATAGCAGAAGCGGCCATCTCGAAAGTCTTGCCGGCACCCACTTCGTGGGCCAGCAGCGTATTGCCGCCGTACAGCACATGAGCAATGGCATTCTGCTGATGTTCCCGCAGCCGGATTTCCGGATTCATGCCGCCAAAGCGGATATGAGAACCATCGTACTCACGGGGACGGGTACTGTTGAACAGCTCGTTATACTTTTCCACCAGTTCCGCACGGCGATAAGGGTCTTTCCACACCCAATTCTGGAACGCATCCTTAATGGCCTGCTGTTTCTGCTGGGCGAGGGTGGTCTCCTTTTTATTCAGAACTCGCTTTTGCTTACCGTCTGCATCCTCCACGGTATCGTAGATACGAATATCCCGCAGATTTAGCGTATCCTCTAAAATCCGGTAGGCATTGGCACGGCTGGTGCCGTAGGTCATATAGGCATGGACATCGTTCCGGCTCGGTGTACTCTTGCCGGTAATCTGCCATTCTGCCGTCATGGGAGAGAATTTCACTTCAATATTTCGGCGCAGATAGAACGGCGGTTCAAAGGTTTCTTCCATAAACTGCTGGATATAATCCCGATTGACCCATGTGGCACCAAGACGCACATCAATCTCCGAAGCATCCAGGTCTTTTGGCTGTGCCTTCTTCAAATATTCCGCGTTCACCGCAAAGGCAGGGTCAGAGGCCGCAGCCAACTCTGCCACACGGAGCTTTTCCCGGACATTGCCGGACAGATATTCATCAGCTGTTACCCAGCCGGTTTCCTCGCTGCCCTGCGTCATCGGGTCTTTGAAAATGACACCATGCAGTTCCTGCTGGATTTTTTCATATTCCCCTGGTGTACCTAAAAGCTCCGACATATAGGGCAAATCCACTCTGCCGCGCTCTCCAATGGAGATTGCCAGAGCTTCAGCCGGAGTATCCACGCTGGTAACAGCCCGTTCCGGTCGAATCGTCCGTTTGGTGAACATATCCGCCTTGGATTCCAGCCTGCCGTTTTCATCCACATTTTCCAGAGAGCAGAGCAGATAATAAGACGAATCTTCCGAAAAAGCCTGTGCATTTGCACGGGAATTGATAAGCCCATACTGATCGGCGAATCGGTCATAGGCTACATTCAGTTCCCGCTGTTTCTGGGCAATCGCTTCCTCCTGGTAATCGTTCAACTGATAGTCGATCAGTTCCTGCACAATGGTGCGAAGCTCCACCATGCCTTTGATCCTGCCGGTGGCTGTCGCAGAAAGGTCAGCCTTCCGCATGATGCTGTTCTCACGGAAGTAGACATCCCCATCCACTACGGCATAGGAGAAGTTCTTGACATTGGGGTCTGCCGGAATAGTTTCGCCCTGCAAGGACAACTCCTCCTCCGGTGCCAGCTCCTGTGCTTCATAATGACCGCCGATGTGCTGCACCGCCTCATGCAGCTGGTCTCCCAGATCCGCACCTGGAATCGGAATGACCGTACATTCTTCCTTGCCGTACTGGGTACTTTCCGTTGTAATCTCACCCAGCACCATTTCCGGGTGGTCAACAAAGTAGCCGTTGAGGGTTATACCCTCCGATGTCAGCCCCAGATGCACCCAATCCGGTTCGATATCAATGGGATGGTCTCTCTTTTGCAGGAAAATGATATCCGACACCACATCCGTACCGGCATTGGCACGGAATGCGTTGTTGGGAAGTCGGATAGCTCCCAGCAATTCTGCCCGCTGCGCCAGATACTTTCGTGCGTCCGGATTTTTGGAATCCATCGTATAGCGGCTGGTAACAAAGGCCACGATACCACCGGGCCGAACCTGATCCAGTGCCTTGGCAAAGAAATAGTTGTGGATAGAAAATCCGAGTTTATCATATGGCTTATCGCTGACACGGTAGTTGCCAAAAGGCACATTGCCCACGGCCAGATCATAAAAATCACGCCGGTCGGTGGTCTCAAAGCCTGCCACCTTGATTTCTGCCTGCGGATACAGCTTTTGCGCAATACGCCCGGTGATGGAATCCAGTTCCACACCATAGAGCCTGCTCCCCAGCATGGAATCCGGCAGCATACCGAAGAAGTTGCCGACACCCATCGACGGTTCCAGAATATTGCCTTTCTCAAATCCCATACTGTCCAATGCCTCATAGATTGCACGGATCACGGTAGGGCTGGTGTAATGCGCATTCAGAGTCGAAGCCCTGGCTGCGGCATATTCTTCTTCCGTAAGAGCTGCTTTCAGCTCCTTATATTCGCCTGTCCAGGCAGTTTTCTCTGCGTCAAAGGCATCTGCCAGCCCACCCCAGCCGACATAATTGGCCAGCGTTTCCTGTTCTTCCGGTGTCGCATCCCTATGCTGATTTTCTAAGGCTTTCAGCGTGTAGATGGCATCCATGTTGGCACGGAATTTCTGCTTAGGACTGCCTTCGCCGAGGTGAAAGCTGTTGATGCGGTAGTTCTCCGCATGTTTTGCTTCATGCCCTGCCCGGAACGCTTCTTCTTTTCCAGAATTCAGATCAACCACCAGATTGTGCAGGTGAACATTTTCCTCATGCCCCAAAATTCTTGCCAGATTTTCCTTGCTTTCCGAGCGGAAGATCGGATACACGGAATCCGGGTCCCGAAGTTCCACATCGAAAAGCCCGACTTTTTCAATCGTAAATGCCTTTCCGTCCAGATACAGCGTATCTCCAACGCGATAATCCGGCTGCACCGGAGCTGCGGGTTCTGGCTGCACAGTTGCAGGCTCTTTTTCAGCCTCCATGTTCCTGCCGCGAATCTCCTGCAACGCCTCTGATGCACTCACATAATCGGCAAATGTCTGCACTTTTCCGTCCGAATATCCGTAATACTCTTCTTTGACATAATCCCAGATGGCAAACGCATCTTTAGAATCCGGAAAGTTCTCGCCGGTCATTGTGACCACAAACCGTTCATCCGGTGCATAGCCAGACTCTCTGGAAAGTTCGCTGGCGTGTTCCTGCATTTCCAGTACCAGAGGATCTGTCTCTGCGTGAGCCGATTCCTGTACTTCTTCGGATTCCACATCTGGGAATGGAATGTCCTGCTGCAAATTCTGCTTGCTCTGTTCAACATAGAGCCAGTCTTTTGCTTCCCGTTCCTGAACTTTTTCAATCAACTGCTGGCGGTAGGTCTCTGCCTCCCATTCGCTGGTAAACTCTTCGCTGACACCATCCGGCTCCACATGAATGCCGTCCTGAATATCATCCCAGACCGCATAACCATCGTCTGTCTCCATCACGGTAAACCGCTGTGGTGCCGCCAGTTCACTCCGGGCATATACATCCGCAGCCGTATTCAGCATGTTGTCCACATGCTCATTTCCGGTATCGTAGCGTTCCGGTGGCGTTGGCGGAAACACATGGGCGGCAGTCGGCATAGGAAGCGGCGCGCCGTATTCCTGCTCCAGCTTCCGATACTCTTCCATTTCCAGCGCGGTCAGGTACTGATCATTTTCCACAAGCCGGTCTAACCGCTTATCCACCGCCGACCATGTGAGTCGCACTTCCCGGTCATGGTCATAATTGCGAAGCAGAATACCTCTTCCGTTATAATCGGCAAAACCGCGACTGCCATCCATAAAGGTATAGCTGTGGCCACCGAGACCGTATTCCGCTTTCAAGAATGCAGCTCGTTCTTTTGCGTCCCCTTGCTGCTGATACAGCGCATAAATACGGATCTTTCCGCCTTCAAAATTGGAGCCTGTCCGCAGCATCCGGTCGATTTCATCCTCAGAAATAACAAAAGCGGAGGGCTTTTCGCTCTCCGCTTCTTTGGCTGCATTTTCTGCCGCCGCATCAATTTTCTGAATCTGCTCTGCTTCGGACTGAAACAGACTCATGAAGTTTAACTGTTGATAAGTTCCGTCAGAATGACTTCCTCTGCCTGCGCTTTCAGCATGTTCATGTGCTGCACCCAGGCCATCTGGTTCAATTTCTTGTCCGGTGCCGGATTCGCTTTCAGAAGATCCGCCATCATCTGCTCCATCCGTGCGGTCGCGGTCTCCTGAATCTCCCACAGGTGCGGGTACAGCTTCTCGGTCAGGATCAGGTGATTGTACAGCAGCGTGTTGTTCTCCTGCAGAAACGCTCTGCGCATCCTCCCGTACTTGCCCAGGGGCTTCTGTTCCTGCACCGACAACTGGATGTCCGGAATCAGGTAATCGCCGTTCTTCGTGTAATTCAGCTCCATCATAGTTTTGGCTCCTTTCTGCCTGCTTATCTCTTTCATAGGTTCGGATCGTGCGTTCAATTTCCCGGAAGATCTGGCTGGACATTTCGCTGACCGCAGTTCCCAGCACATTGGCGGCAGCCTGCGTATTAAAATCAAAGATGTCCAGAAAATCCTCGTGCTCAAAATAGTCATCTGCATTGCCCACCGTCCGGGTAAAGACGGAATATGCGATGCTGACAGCGGCAGCTCTCTTAAAGGAAGCTCCGATGTTGAGTTCATCATATCCTTCCAGATAGGAATCTGCAACGATGTCACTGATCTGCCTGCGGTTTTCCTCCCAGTAATCCCTTGCAAGGCGTTCTGCCGCTTCCATGATATGATTTTCCAGAGACCCAGCACCGGCAGAAACATCAAATGCTGCATCCAGTGCGCGAATGATTGGCTGCTCATGCTCCGCATTCATTTTCCAGAGCTGTACCGGTCGGGAATTCTTCCGTTCTCCGGTATCTGCCACATCAAATACATACCGCAGTTTCGGCTGCTCGCCGCGCATGTCCAAAAGAGCAATGCCCTTGGAGCCACGCTTCACATAGCGGTTCATCCGATCATTCCAGAGATCGTACTCTGCACAGGCCGTCGCTTCTGGTCTCTGCTTATAGATCATCAGCTGCTCCGCAAAAGGATACTTATAAAGCCGTGCGGATGTGGTCAGAAACGCTGTCCACTGCTCTTTGCTGCCAGTGATCTGTGCCGCAGCTTCCTGCGCCATCTGCATATAATAAGCCGTTTTCGTCATCATCTGTCTTTTTCCTCCTCTCCTTTATTCGTCCGGATACAAATCCAGTGCCTCATATTCTGCATCCGTCATCTCTGCCAGTTTTGCAAGCAGCGAGGCCGTCCACCTGCGCAGGTTTCTGTCTCTGCCCGTCAGACTTTTTTGCATCTTTTGAAGCTCTTCGATCAGCCCTGTCCGTGTGCCAGGGCTGTAAAGCATCATGAGCATCCATTCGTCATCCGTAAAACGCATTTATAACTCCTTTTCTTCGCAGCACCTGCGAGGCGGCGCAGGCGGCACAGCCTCCTGCTTTTCCTTCAGCTGATCCAGAACCGATGCTTTCTCCACCGGTTCTTCCTTCTTTCCGTTATTGATTACGCCGTCAATCATGCCGTAATCGTCCTCCATTGCCATTTCTGCGGCTTTCAGGTAGTTCTCCGGTTTCAAAAATCCGGGCAGTTCCTGGAAGCCGATGGAATCCACATAGTGACAGCTTACAACACCATTCTGCCGTAAAGCCACGATGTCAGACACAGAAAGACTATGACCAGTAAAATCATCAGGGCGGGAAACATTGAATTTCGCATACAGTTCCTCTAACATCGTATTCTGATCCTTGTAGGGAAGAAGCGGAGCCGTATAAACCACCTCATAATGGTCAATATCCGGTTCCAGCCCCATCCGTTCCAGTTCGCGCATAGACGAAAAGCGTTCATATACCGTATCCTCGCTGCGGCGAAGCTGCAAAATCGCATACTGGTCGGTAGTACTGTCGAGAAATGCCATCATTCTTTCGTCCGGTGCCTGCGTTCCATGCACTTCATCCCATTTTTCAATTCTTGCCATCGTTCATTTCTCCCTTCTCCATAAACGGCAGGCCGTTTTCCTTTGCTTCCTGCCGCTGCTGTTCCCGCCGCTTTTCACTATAAGGCGGTCGGATACCGACGCAGCGTTTCGGAATCGTATAAGTGACCGACCCATGCTCCCGGTGCTCCAAAATAAACTGCTCCGGATACTGTTTTCGCAGTTCCCGAAGCTTCTTAATCAGGCGGCTGTCATGGGTATAAATGCTGGCGGTATCCAGTTCATTATCAAAATTGATGACGGTTTCCTGCTCTGCCTTCGTAAGCTTGTATTTCATCGCTCTGCCTCCTTCGCCTTGGCAGCTTTCACCGGCGTATCCGTTCTGGAAGACAAATCCGAGAGTTTACCCAGCACAGATTCCCGTCTGCTGATTTCCGCTTCCTCTGCACGATCACAAAGTTCATCATAGTCAATCCGCGTCATGGTGCGGCCACCGAACCCATAATCCGAAAGAATCTGGTCTCTGGCTGCATTCATGCTGATTTCCGGGTTGTCGATCTGTCCACCGTCAATTTCCGTAAAGTCCTTATGATATAAGGTATAGTCGTAACCGTCCTCACAGGTCTGAATGGCAAGAAAGCCCTTGCCTCCCAAATCCCATGCACTGCGTTCTTCCGTAATCAGCGGCTCCGGGCGGCATGTACCACCGCCGCGTTCCAGCATTTCTGCCAGCTGACAGATGTGCAAAACATCATACCCCAGGCGCAAATGATATTCGTCCATATATTCGCAGCGAGCTGAGAACTTCCGGTTCGGATACTCGATCTCCACTGCACTGCCATCCGGAATTTTGAACCGATCCTCGTAGTTGCTGGTGATAAACCGGATATTTTTTGCATTCTCCAGCTCAGGATCAGCCTTTTTCATCTGCCAGAGAACCTTTCTGCCGCCGCGTACCTGCTCCAGCATCTCCGGAGCTACCGGCGCAACGGCAAGACCGTCAAGCTGGGAAATCTTCTGAAGTGCTACCACCCTTGCGCTTTCTTCCAGCGTAGAAGACGGCTGTTTATCCAACACATCCCAGCCAATGTGTCCCTCGGTGGTCTGCACCTTGCTGTCCATATCAAAGCAATGGAATTCCACGCCGTCCTGCTTTTCCTGCAAGGAAAGCAGCGCAGCATTATCCACCAAATAAGCTGCATTCATCATTTTCATGCTCATTTTTTACCTCCAAACTCCAGCTTAAATGCTGCTGCACCGTCCTCGCCAGTCTCTACATGAACGGTTGTGTCATAGTAACGTCCAGACTTCTTGGAATAGCAGTGGGTAAGCCGCGCTTTTCCCTGATTTACCAGTTGCTTTGCCAGTTCCTCTGTCATCTGCTTTCCCAGTGTCTGAAAGAACCTGTTTTCCTTCCAGAGTGCAAATTTACAGTTCTTATCCCTGCAAAACCATCCATTTGCCGTTTCACAAACATCACTGCCGCAGGCGGGGCAGGAACCAATGACTTTGCATTCCGGCTGCATCAGGACATTGGCACCTTTCACAGCCTCGTAGGTTTTTACAAGTCCGCTGACCATGCTGCTGATTTCTCCCATAAAGGCATCGCTGTCATACTCGCCGTGTTCTATTTTCAGCAGTTTTACCTCCCAGTCTGCCGTCATGGATGGAGACTGAATCTGTTCCGGCACCACCGTCACCAGCGCATTTCCCTTGTCCGTAGAACAAAGGTATTTCGTTTTCTTATCGCCCCTGCGCTCGATAAAGCCTTTCTGTACCAGTTTTTCGATGATGGCAGCGCGTGTAGCTGGTGTGCCGATGCCTTTTCGCTCTACACCAGCCGGAAATTCATCCGAGCTGGCACTTTCCATCGCTGAAAGCAGAAGATCTTCGGTAAACCTCTTGGGTGGGCTGGTCTTGCCTTCTTTCAGATCGACACCGGCAAGTTCCAATGTCATGCCTTCCGAAAGCTCCGGAAGATCACCTGCCTCCGCATTCTTCTCAGCATCTTCAACCGGCTTTCCTGCATATTGCCTCCAGCCCATATCCGTGACTGTTTTGCCTTTCGTGCGGAACTTCTGACCGGCACACTCCGCTTCTACTATGGTTTCTGCATAGTGGCAGGGTGTTCCGACCGCACAAATCAGCCGCACCGCCAGCAGAGTAAGAATCGCTTGTTCTCCACTGGGAAGCGAGGAAATGTCATAACCCGCCGCTGTTTTTGTAGGGATAATGGCATGGTGATCGGTGACTTTCTTAGAATTGATGACCTGCGCTGCATTCACCGGTGCCGGTACATCCGCCTGAATCTGAAAGCTCTGCTGGATCACAGAAACAAGTTCCGGCACCAGCGGTGCCATATCATCCGTCAGATACCGGCTGTCGGTACGGGGATATGTCACGAGTTTCTTCTCGTACAGAGCCTGTGTGTAATCCAGGGTCTGCTGGGCAGTGAATCCCAGCTGCCGATTTGCTTCTCTCTGAAGCGATGTCAGATCAAACAAGGCCGGGGGCTTCTCTGATTTTTCTTTCTGCTCTACCTTGGTAATGATGGCACTTCCTGCCTGGCAACACTCTGCCACCAGTTTTTCTGCTTCTGCTTTTTCTTTCATTCGCTCACCGCCCGCTTGAAAATCCCGAAATTTTAATTCTGCCGAGTAGAACGGCTCCGGCTTGAACGCCCGGATTGCTGCATCTCGCATAACCACCATCGCAAGCGTTGGTGTCATCACGCGCCCCACATTCAGGGTCTGCCCATACAGACATGAAAAAAGCCGGGTGGCGTTGATTCCGACAATCCAGTCGGCTCGCTCCCGGCATAAAGCCGCCTCATATAAGGCATCATATTCTGTTCCCGGTCTGAGCTTCTGAAAGCCTTCCCGGATAGCACTGTCCTCCATTGATGAAATCCAAAGCCGTTCCACCGGCTTTTTGCAGCCGCACTGATGGTAAACCAGTCGGAAAATCAGTTCGCCCTCACGCCCTGCATCGGTTGCACAGATCAGACTCTCCACATCTTTCCGCTGCATGAGCTTTTTCAGGATTCCGAACTGCTTTTTCGTGCTGGCGGACACCTGATACTGCCAATGTTCCGGCAAAATCGGAAGATCATCATACTTCCACTTTGCATACTTTTCATCATAGGCTTCCGGCTGGGAAAGTTCCACCAGATGCCCCACACACCAACTGACAAGGTAGCCATTGCCCTCCATATAACCGTCCCCGCGCTGATCTGCCCCGATCACTTTCGAGAGACTCATGGCAACCGAGGGCTTTTCCGCTAATACAAGCTTCATTCGATACTGCTCCTTTCGCAAAAAAATTAGCAGCCAGGCACCGAAGCGCATGACTGCTATGTAAGGAACGGTATTCTGTTTTAGGTCTACAAACTGGGGCTTTTATGATCTTGCCACAGCTTATCAGTCTATGCACGTCAACTGTTGAAACCGCCGTGTACCGAACGGTACGCACGGTGGTGTGAGAGGACGGCGGCTAGTCACCGCCTCCTACTCGCTTGTGCCCATGTTTCGGCCCTCCACATCATCACTCCGCGCATGCGTTGTGCCTCGCCGCAACGCATTCTGCCCCTCGCTGACTCATCGCCAGGCATCGCTGATGGTGTTCGTCTGCCCATCCTCACTTCTGCAGTATCTGCTTTTCGTTCTCCTGCACACGCCGCTCGAGCGCTGTATACTGCCGGAGCTCGTCCTCGGTAAATCCCCGGAACTTCGCCTGCTCGTAGTCACGCTCCGCGGCCGCGATATCCTGCAGCACCGCATCCGACGCCGGCAGCAGCTCGAGACGAATCTTCCGCGGCTCGCGTTTTTTCTTCGTCATTCCGTTCGCGTCTGCATCCTGTGCCTCGCCACGCTTTCCGAAAAGACCGGTCGCCTCGGCTATTTCCGCCGCTTCACGTCGTTTCCTCGGCACGTCGACCACTTCGAGCATCCCGCGTGAGACCAGCTTCTGCAGCGCGGCGCGCAGATCCCCGCGGCTCATATGCATCAGCTCCGCGAGATCCTTCCGGCTCAGCGCCTTTCCGGCATCCTTTCGATCAGTCGCCTCCACGGCATCTTCCCGCGCAGGCATCTGCGCTTCAGCCCCTCGAGTGAGCGCCTTTCCCGCGTCCTTCCGATACAGCAGCAGCGACAGCTCCGCCAGCGTCATATCATACTTCAGCGCCACCGACTCGAGATAGCGCTCGAGCAGCTTCCGGTCGCGGTACTTCTCCACGATGATCCCATCCTCCGAAATCACCTCCTGCAGCGCCTGGCTCCGCTCCTCACCGAGCTTCTGCGTCCCCGGAATCGTCGCCGGGAACACGAAACCATCCTTCGCCGCATCCACTAGAAAATGATAGACCTGCAGCCGCTTCCGCTCATACGCATCCTCATCCAGCACATGCTTGAAGAAGTCGTTGTAGCACTCGAACATCGCGAGTTTCATCTCCACCGTCCGCGCGAAGCTGATCTTCTGATTCACCAGCGAACCCTTCGTCTTCACATAATAGTAGACCGGCGTCCGCAGCGCATAGAACGTCGTCGCATAGCGCACATACTCGAGATTAAACAGAAAATCCTCGCACCAGCTGAGCTTCGCATCCATCCGGATCCCGTGCGCCTCCACAAGCGAGCGCCGGTACAGCTTATTCCACAGCACCCCATAGTAGTAGTCCGCCGGGTTCTCCATCATGAAGCCAACGAACGCTTCACGCCCGATCACCTGGTCCGCGTCGATATCCCCCTTCTGCGACACCATCTCTCCGACGACACGATAGAAATCCGCGATCACCATGTCGCAGCCCGTCTCCTCGGCCGCCCGCACCATCAGCTTCGTCGCATCCGCCGTCAGCCAGTCATCACTGTCCACGAACTGCAGAAACGTACCCCGCGCCCGCGCGATCGCCTGGTTTCGCGTATCCGACACCCCCGTATTCTCCTTATGCACGACCACCACGCGCGCATCCGCCCGCGCATATCCGTCGCAGATCTCCCCGGACCGATCCTTACTTCCATCATCCATGAGGATCAGCTCGAAATCCCGAAACTCCTGATTCAGAATACTGTCCACACAGCGCGCGAGACTCTTCTCCGCGTTATACACCGGCACGATGATACTGACCTTCGGCTCCATAGGCACCTCCATCAAAAAACTACTTCTAGTTGTACCATAAAACCCTCCCGTTGACACTCGTATATTTCTGCTCACTTTTCCCGGGCCAATGTCTCGGCCCTCCGCCTGCTCACTCCGCGCCCACGCGTCCGCACCCTCCACCTTCTCACGTCGCGTCCACCCATTCGCACTCGTTGCCTTTATCGCGCCCATGCCTCCGCCCACTACCTCCTCACGTCGCATCGAAGCACCAATTCCCTCATGAAAATGTCATATTACAGCATAAATTCGCTCATGAAAGTGTAATGAAGCACGGATTATTCCCTCATGAAAGTGGCAAAATACTGAAAAGAACGCTCATAAAAGTGGCAGAGCACGGAAATCTGAATGGTAAAATTCCGAGTTGTTGAGCTGTTCTTACTTTCTATTTTATCAGATATCGCCTACAGAGTCCATAGCTTCATAGCTCAAAACAGTTCACCCACCAACCATTTGGCTATGTAAAGGGGACGGCTTTTCAGCCGCCCCCACCGGTCAACGCTGCGTTAATCAGACAGGTTCATCGTCCGATTCCGCTTCATAATCCTCGTTGACATCCACTTCTTCGTCCTCGTCACCATCATCCTCCGGCAGCTGGAGCGTATCTTCATCCTCATCGTGATAATCCGCATCCGGGTCCGGCTGATTTTTCTTGGACGCAGGCTTTACGCCCTTCATCTTGATATAGAGATAACCGCCGACACCGGCTGCACCGATCACAAACAGAAGCAGCATAATCATCGGAAGCGGAGACGATTTCTTCTGCTCGCTCTCTGTTTTCTGCTCTTCCGGTGCCGGTTCCGTCTCCTGCGGCTTTTCGGTTTCCGCAGGTTCCGTGACTTCCGGCTCCTTCTCCCGATACTTGGCAGCTTCCTCTTCATCCATCAGCGCAAGCAGATCGGCCTCGTCCACCATGTTCAGGAAATGCACATTCTGGTTGCCGTCTTTATCGCGGTCGATGATCAGATAAAAGGTGTTGCCCGCCTTTGTCACCAGCGTAATGAACTGCTGGCTGGATTTATCTTCTTCCTCACCGATATCGTCCACCAGCGTCATATTTCCTTCCGGAGTCAAAGCTGCACTGGATTTCGTCTCATCCTCGTATGACATTCCACTCTGCATCAGATCCAGAAACAGCTTCAGCGCATCTTCACTGAACATGCTGCTGTCTTTTGCAGAATCCGTGACATTCAGGTACTTTCCATGTGCATACCCGGTTTTGCCGTTGAAGTTTACCTTATACCAGTCACCGCATTTTTCGACAATCTCCACCGTATCGCCGGAATGCAGATATCCGATAATCTCCTGATCCATGCCGGGACCGGAACGAAAATGCAGACTGGTGATCCCCGGCACCACCGTACCAGTCTGCTTTTGGGACTTTTCGCTGCCGATATTGTATTCTTTGCCGCCCACCGTAACGATCAGGTTCCCATCCGCATCCGTAGAGACCTCATAGCCATCCGGCAGAACCTGCATGTCCGGGTCGATTTCGATGCTGTCGGTATTGTCCGTTTTCCCCGCATTTGTGCTTTCTGCTGCATCCGTCTCCTGTGCAGCGGTACTGACAGGCGTGTTCTTCTGCACATCATCGCCCGTATAGGCAAATGCAGTGGTCGTAAAGGTTCCTGCCGCCATCACGCTGGCAAGCAGCATTGCCATCATCTTTTCCATTCCATATCCTCCGTTTCTTTCTCATCCAGTTTCAGGTTCTCCGGGTTGGGAACCGCAGCCTGCGCCAGCTGAATGATGACTGCCAGCTGTTCCGGGGTCAGGCTCTGGGCATGTACCATTTCACAGATTTCGCTGTTTTCCTGCTCGTGGTACTTTCTGTCCCATTCCTTTCTGCGCTCCTCCCATTCATCGCGTTTCCTGCGGGCTTTCTCGCGCTCCGCAGCAATCTTTTCCAGTTTCAAGCTCATATCGTATCCTTTCCGGGCGAATAAACGCCCTATTTTTATCGAATTCTTCCCATGCAGTAGTAGTGCTGCCGCCAGTAGCTCGTCTCAATGGAAGCATAGGAAATTGGTGAGCCACAGTGGATCATCATCCCGTTGCCGACATAAATGCCCACATGGGATGCGCCACTGGTGTTGTAGGTTTTCTGGAAGAAGATCAGGTCTCCGGGCTTTGCCTCACTCTTCGGGATAATGTCGCATTTTCCCATCAGACCGTTGGCCGTCTGCCTGCCTACATTCCAGCCATTGCCGCAGTGGTTGATGACCCAGCTTACAAAACCGGAGCAGTCAAAACTGGTACTCGGCGAGCTGCCGCCCCAAACATAGGGATAACCGAGATATTTCTCTGCTTCGGTAATCATCTTCCGGAATTTTTCATCCGTCAGAGCTTCGCCCGGAATGTCGTAATCCTGGTATTCTCCGCTGGAACCCGCGCCATCCGGCGTTGCAAAGGCTATGCCTGCAAACAGGTCATCTCGATTGCCCCGGCACTCCAGTGTGACTTCGTATCGTTGCAGCTGGTCATCTGTAAGGCCGGAATTTCTTGCAACATAGTCAACGCCCCGATTGAGCAGTGTTACATTGAGGATTTTATACTCATACTGTACCGTCACCTGATAGGTGTAGGTGTGTCCGGTTCCGGTGATTGGATTGTAGCGATAGCCCATACGGGTTTCCTTCCTTGTCCGGATTTCCACCTTTTCCTCCAACTTCAGCTCATACTGCGCTTCAAAAATACTCTGGAGCCGCGCCTGCACCTGGCTTCTCGTATAGTTTTCAAATTCTACGGTCAGCAGAGATGCAAGCTCATAGGGATTGTGACCAATCTCTGCCAGATTGTAGCGATACTCGTCATAGCCCGGATGGTCGGTTTCAATGCGGTCGATTTGTTTGCGAAGTTTATCTTCCAGCCTGGTATAATCCGTCTCCACGCCTTTCAAATCTTCATCTTCTGCCGTGTAGGAAGTCCCCAGCACCACATTGCCGCCGCCATTGATCAAGACGGAGCATGACGAAACCGACCCGGCAATCACCAAAACAAGCAGTCCCACGGCTGCGATACCGATGATGATATGCGAGTGGCTCTGCACAAACTGAAATGCCTTTTCCGTTATACTGACAGTACCCTGTGCAGCTTTGGCTGTGCCAGATGCTGTGTTCTCCGCAGCGGCCGCACCTGCCTTCGCAGCGGCATACTCTTTTTTGATGGCCTGCTTCTGCCGCCATCGGGAAAAGAGATTGGAACCAGCCTGCAGATCAGACTTCATGCGTTCCGCAAAGATGGAATCTACGGCATCTTTATTTCCCTTTTTCTCCAACCGCTCCAGCTTTTTGTACTGCCGCAGCTTTCGACCATATTGGAACCGGGAACCAGCACGGGCTGCACCTTCCGCTGAGCCTTCGGTAAAATGCGCTGCCTCCACACCAGAATTATTATCCTGGTCGGCATTGCGCACACTCTGATGTGCCTTGGCTGAAAGTGCATCTGCCGCAAGATTTCCCGGCTTCTTTGGCTTTCCGCCTTTTTTCCCGGAAGCTGCTGCATTCTTTTTCGCTTTTACTTCCTGATCTGATTTCAGCTTCTTACTGCGCATCTTAGCAAGATCGGCCTCGTGACGAATCTGCCTTCGGTGTTCCGCTTTTTTCTTGCCGCCGTCTCCCGTACTGCTATCTGCGGTTTTGCTTCTGGAATCGCGAAGGGTGTTCTCCGCACCCTCGCGCTCCTGCCGCAGCTTGTCTCCGAGATTCGGATTTTTCTTGCCAGCCATCGCTTACGCCTCCTTCGCTTCCTGCACTTCGGTTAATTTTGTCGTCATAATCCGGTACAGTTCCAGATCGGTCGGGAAACGATCAACGAACGGCAAAATCACATTTCCGTAGAACAGCAGTCCTTCGCCTTCACCGGAGTGGGTCACATAGGACAGCTGATGTGGGCTGATATTCAGCTGATCCGCCAGAATCTGACGATCACCGGCTGCTTGATTCAGCATATAAATGAAGTCGCTGTTTTCAAAAATGTTCGTCACTTCGCGGGAAGAAAGCAGGTCTTTCACATTCTGGGTGATGCCGGTGGGAATACCGCCCCATTTACGGAATCGCTTCCAGATTTCCACGCTGTAGGCCGCTGTCTGCTCTTCTTTCAAAAGCAGATGGAACTCGTCCATATAGTAGCGGGTGGCTTTACCGGCATTACGGTTGGCGGTCACACGCCCCCAGACCTGATCCTGCACCACCAGCATCCCGATCTTTTTCAGCTGCTTGCCCAGCTCCTTGATGTCATAGCAGACCAGCCGGTTATTGATATCTACGTTGGTGCGGTGGTTGAACAGGTTCAGAGAACCGGTTACATAGATTTCCAGTGCCGTTGCCACATGGTGTGCCTCCTTTTCATCCTGCCGGAGCAGAGCTTCGTACAAATCCTGCAAAACGGGCATGTTCTCCGGCACCGGGTGTTCAAAATAGGTCTGGTAAATCTGATGAACACAGCGGTCGATGACCGTCTTTTCTACCGGCTGCAAGCCTTCTTTTCCGCCCACGATCAGCTCACACAGGGACAGGATGAAATCTGCTTTCAGGGCAATCGGATTATCCTCTTCCGAATAGTTCGCATTGATGTCCATTGGGTTGATATACTGCGTGCTGGAAGGGCTGATTTTAATGACCTGCCCCTCAAATTTCTGCACCAGTGCTGTGTACTCAGCTTCGGGATCGCACACGATTACATCGTCATCCGTCACCAGGAACGCATTGGCGATTTCTCTCTTGGCAGAGAAGGATTTACCGGAACCGGGGGTACCCAGAATCAGCCCGTTGGGGTTTTTGAGCTTTTTCCGGTCAACCATAATCAGGTTGTTGGACAAAGCATTCAGCCCATAGTACAGAGCCTCTTTCCCGGTCTGAAACAGTTCCTGGGTGGTAAACGGCACGAAAATTGCCGTGCTGCTGGTAGTCATGCTGCGCTGAATCTCAATCAGGTTCTGTGCCAGCGGCAGGCAGCTCATCAGCCCCTGCTCCTGCTGGAAGTCCAGACGGCGCAGGTTGCAGTTGTACTTTTGTGCAATGCTGGAAGCCTGAAACACATTGGTTTCCAGCTCCTGCTCCGTTTCGCCGGTGTTCATCACCAGAAAGGTCAGCAGGAACATACGCTCATTCTGGCTCTGCAATTCCTTCAGCAGTGCCTTTGCGTCCTTACCGTAAGTTGCCAAATCGGACGGAATGATGTCCATATCGTATCCGGAACGGACTGCTTTCTTCTGTTCCTCAATCTTGGAACGATCCAGCTCCGTAATGGTGTGCTTAATGGACTTGATTGCTTTATTCTGGTCTACTGACTGAATGTGCATGGTCACGATCTGGCTGGATTCCATATCCAGAAAGTCCTTCAGCAGCTGATCCGAAAGGTCGGAAGCTGTGATCTGGAGATAGGACATGGAACCATACATCCCGCCCATCTGAAAAATCCGGTTCTTCGGAAAGGCAAATCCGGTCGGAGCAATAAAGTCCTTTACCGACAGCCCACTCTCCGGCAGCCATTTCCAATCGAAATTGAATCGGTCATGGTCACCCATGTGGAACATATCGTGCATCAGATGAAGCCGTTCCTTGCCGTTCAGCAGTTTTGCCTGGACACCCAAACGTTTGAAGTTGTTCATCAGGTCGATCTCAATGTGAATGAGCCTCGGCTTTGCCTGTTTCATGGATTCCGCCTCAATGCCAAACGTCAGATACTTCGTCTTGGTCAGGCCGTTGTTGCCCTGGGCAAGCTGGCGGCGCAGCATGGTGCTGTACTCCGTGCGCACCGGATTGAAATGATCCTTCTGGTACGGAATACGCACCATCTTCTCAAAATTCGAGGCATCCGTAGCCATATTCATAAAAGAAAGCTCAAAGCGGATGCTGGAATCAAAGAAGTTTAGGAAGCTGCACCATTCCTCAAAGATAGCCGTCTGATCCTCCTGTTGTGCCAGCTGATAATTGATGTCCTGAAACTGAATGGTTTTGGTGTAGTAGTTGTCCGTCACACGGCAGATACCATCCGGGAACATCCGCTGAAAAGGAATGCTCTCCTGTGCCGAATGCGGAACCGTGCGGTCACCCCTTGCACGGTCGATCACCATCTGCACCTGTTTCTGCTCTGCGGCTGACAGATGGGACGGCATTCGGATGTCCTCCTGCTTTTTATTCTTCGCTGTCAGCTTTTCGAGAATTTTGAACAATGCGATTTACCTCCATTTCCACGTCTGCCTGCTGAACCAGCAGTGCATAGTAATTTTTTGTTTTGTAAGGCCGCGTTTTCGGCCGCTTGAACTTTGCCTCATAGAAGTGCTTTGCCACCACTTCCAGCGGCTGACCATCTTTCTCATACATGGCAAGAAAGAAAAGCGGCAGCATCACTGCCATCATGCCAAGTGCAGCAAGACTAAGATTCCCGCTGGATTTAAGCAAAAAGAAAACCGGAACGCCAATCAGCGCACCGGCTCCGAAGCAGAGAATCTGCCGTTTGGTCAGGTTCATAAATACCTTGGTTTTGACCTTTGAAAGGTCTCGCGGCACAGAAATATAAGATGCCATGAATCATTCCTCCTCTCCTTAGTGCGCTGCAAACACGGATTTCGCGAGGCTTCCCGTCTTAAATAGGGTAAATGCCAGCAAAACCGTATAACCCATAACGCCCCAAATGCTGCTGATAATGTTATCCGAAAAGGACAGGTTCTGAATCAGAACTGCATAGATGCCTACACAGATTATGATAAGAAATCCCTGGAATCCCAGTGCAAACAGGGAGCGCAGATAGTTTTGACCGGTATGGCTCTGCTCATGGTTGCCAAAGGTTGCGAACGGGATCGGTGCAAGGCTCACCATGAGATATATTTCCACCATTCGGCCATACACGATGACAAAGATGATAGCCGACAACGCCAGCATCGTGACCTGAACCACAAAGGTCTGCAAATACAGTCCCAGCAACGGTCCCAAGTCCATTCCTTCCAGTGTAGCCTGCATTGCTGTCAGGGTCGCATCACTGACGGACGTACTGCCGGAAATCAGACCGCCGCTTCGAGAGATCACTTGCTGTGCCACATCAAAGACAGCCATCGTGATATTGAATGTGTTCGAGATCAGAGTCACTGCCAGAAAGGTCTTAAAGACCCATTTGAAAAATGTCCAGGTCTCGAAATTTGCCAGATTGTTATGCTCGATAAGCATCTGGATCAGCTCATAACAGGCGATGAATGTCAGCACCATTCCGGCAATGGGCAGGATCACGGATTCCGAGATGTTGCGGATCATAGAAAAGACCGCAGGTGAAAAGTTCGCCGGTGTGGTTCCCACATCGCCTGCGATCTGTCCAACCTGCTGGTTGACCGAATCGAACATCCCTGAAAGATTTCCCATGATGCCGCTGATGATCATGCTCTTGAGCCAATCTGTGATCTGTTCAAGGATACTCTGCATGAGCCGCCTCCTTTCTTACGCAAACACGCCGAACAGCTTCGCCATCCGGGACAGAAGCATGAACAGCTGTGAGAAAAGAGACAGTGCCGATGCAGTTGTAGTAAGAAACGCCATAGATTTGTCCTCCTGTAACTTGTCCGGCCTATCAGCCGGTGCGATTCTAAACTGCGGTTCTGCGTCATACTTCCAACATGTGCACCTGCCGGAGAGCGCAGAAAATAGCCAGCTGCGGAGATTGCCTGCACCTGACTATGTAACAGGCAGCTTTCGCCGCCCGGTCGGAATCTTCGCTCCGACAGTTTTCGCTTAACCGAACAGACCAGAAAGCAGCGGCACCAGAGTCGTGCCGATCAGTGCCACGCCGCCGCCAGCCATCAGCTGTTTCATACCCTGAGACTTGGCACCAGGGTTGTCGTTGCCGTAGCCTTCCAGCAGGTTGATTGCTCCCCAGATGCCGAGACCGGCACCCAGTGCGATAACGAGGGTCTGAAGAACGGTTACTGCGCTGTTGAAAAATGCCATAAATGTGTACCTCCTTGTACAATGCGCCCTTACGGGCTGATGAATAGTGAATATCCCCCTGCATGTGCACCTGCAAAAGGGCAAAAAAATAGCCAGGTCTCCAATTCCAATCAGAAACCTGGCTATGTAAAAGGGCGGCTCACCGCCGCCCTCATCAGAATTCCAACCTCGTATGCTTTCTGTTTAACCAAAAAGTCCAGAAAGCAGCGGCACCAGAGTCGTGCCAATCAGTGCCACGCCGCCGCCAGCCATCAGCTGCTTCATTCCCTGAGACTTTGCACCAGGGTTGTCGTTGCCGTAACCCTCCAGCAGGTTGATCGCTCCCCAGATGCCGAGGCCGGCACCCAGTGCGATAACGAGGGTCTGAAGAACGGTTACTGCGCTGTTGAAAAATGCCATAAATGTGTACCTCCTTGTACAATGCGCCCTTACGGGCTGATGAATAGTGAATATCCCCCTGCATGTGCACCTGCAAATGGGCAAACATATAGCCAGATTTCCAATCCCAATCAGAAATCTGGCTATGTAAAGAGGCGGCAGCTCGCCGCCTCTTCTTATTCTGTTGCCAGCAGCGCACCCATGACATCTTCGCCGTCAGAGCAACCTTACTTGGCATGATCTGCGTCAACCACTTCGTACTTATCACCGGGCTTGAGCTTCAGCCGATGATCGAGAAACGCCTCGATGCTGAACGTGTTTTTCTTATCAGCACCGGCAGTGAGCTTGTAGTTCGGATGCTGGGTCAGATCGTATTTATCTGACTTGAACGGTCTGACACCGCGCAGCTGCAAAATGCACTTTCCGCCATCCAGCACAGCCAGTTCATCCACCGAAGCCAGGTCATGCCCAACCTTTTGGTAATTGGTGCCGTAAGATGGGCTATTGCCTCTGGTATCGGAAGTGTTGTACAGATCAATCGTTTCTTTTCCCAGTGCCTGATTCAGCTCTTTTAGCGTAGTCGGCTCCGAACCGCCAAGGAAAATACGAGAATCCATATTGCCGATGATGGTATCGGCATTGTCCTTGTAGATTGCCTTCAACTGGCTCTGTGCCTGAAGCACCAGACACGCCGAGATTTCTCTTGATCGGATGGTGGCTACCAGCTTTTCCAGATTCGGAATCTGACCAATGTTCGCACACTCATCAATCAGGCAGCGCACATGCACCGGCAGTCTGCCGCCGTAAACATCATCCGCTTTTTCGCACAGCAGGTTAAACAGCTGTGTGTAAATCATGGAAATCAGGAAATTAAAAGTCGGGTCTGTATCGCTCATAATGAGGAACAGAGCCGTTTTCTTATCTCCCACCGTATCCAGCGACAGCTCATCGTACATAGTGATATCACGGACTTCCTCAATATCGAAGGGAGCAAGACGTGCGCCGCAGCTCACCAGAATCGACTTTAAGGTCTTGCCCGCCGCCAGCTTGAACTTGGCATATTGGCGGACAGCAAAGTGGTTCGGTTTTTTCTTTTTCAGAGCTTCAAACATCTGATCCACTGGATTCTGAAAGGTTTCATCATCCTCGCGTACTTCCATCGCATTCAGGAATTCAATCAGCGTTGCAAAGTTCTGCTCTTCCAGCGGTGCCTCATAGTGGATATAACCAATCAAAGCACAATACAGCAAGGTCTCTGCCTTCGTCCAGAATTCGTCACCGGCCTTGCCGTCCCCTTTGGTGTTGGCAATGAGGGTTGTGGTCAGCTTCAAAATATCCTTTTCGCTGTGAATATACGCGAAGGGATTATAATGCATCGACTTTCTGAAATTGATAGTATTGAAAATCCGGATACTGTATCCGTTCTTCAAAAGGGCTTGGCCGCAGTCGATTACGATATCGCCTTTCGGGTCAGTGACCACATAGGAACTGTGGCATTGTAAAAGATTGGGTTTAAGCCAAAACCGGGTCTTGCCGCTGCCGGAGCCGCCCACCACCAGCACGTTTTTGTTTCGGGCATTTGCCGGATTCTTCGGGCGGTTGCCCATCATCAGCCGCTCCGTCCGGGTCAGAATCACATTGTTTGCAAACACTGGATCTTCAAACGGTTCGATGTCTTTCTGCGTACCCCAACGAGCAGAGCCATACTCCATGCCATGGCGATATTTCTTGGCATTTTTGCCTTTCAGGTACACAGCAAGCCGCAAACCCGCTCCGCAGCACACACCAATCAGCAAATCCATCGGATGCAGACTTGGCATCGGGTTGGAAAATGCTGCACCCAGGGCAGAAAGAAAGCCGAGGAGCTTTTCAGACATGTCTGCGCCCTCGGCAATTCTCCACGCTTCTCCCAGATTGGTACATACAAGACCGGCAATGAAGTACGGTAGGTTCAGGAGCAGCTGCTTCTTTGTCTTATTACTCATAGATCACGCTCCTGACTTTTGTGGCGAACCTTATCCGGAAGAATTGCAGCAACCAGCTCTTTGAGCTTGTTAAGCTGCTCCAGAACACTCGGTTTTTCCTTTGTTTTCAGCTTTCGGTTGGTGAATTCCTCAAAAGCGGAAGTCAGTGCATCCGCATCCTTCGCCTTAAAGAACACCGTGTACTTGGGTGGCATTACATTTTGGTCTTTCGTAATGGCATAATCCACACCATATTTCCGTGCCACCTGTTCAAAGCCTTTCAAATCCGTTTTCTCAATGGGGATACTGCTGACTCCCTGATTCTGACCGATCAGTTCTTTGATGCTCTGCTTTCCAACCGGCAGCTGCGCTGTTTTCTGAGCCACCTTTGCCTGATGGTGCCGTTTCCACGCATTATAGCCATTCACGATGGTGCGAAAGGTCAATTTCGTGGTGCTGATTGCCAGATTGACGGTACGATTTTCAACTTCTTCCTGCATGAATCTCCGCCTCCTTCCTTACAAACTGTCCCGGTCCGGTGCAGGTTTGCTCTTTTCTTGGGGCTTTGCAGCCTTTTCCTCCATCTTCTTCACCATGTCATCCGGAACCGGAATCGCCATGATGCTGCGACCCATACGAACGAACATCTGGGGCTGATGGAACTTTTCCTCAAATTTCTGCATCTGCTCCGAAGTCAGAGAACCAAAGTCATCCTCTGTCAGCCCTACCACCAGAAAATCACCGGCATAAATGTCCTGCATATCCCCGTCTTCGGTGTAAATCGCACGGTTCAGCGGCAGACCATTGATTTTGCCGGATTCATTCAGAATAATGGCCACTTCATCCTCAAATGGATAGGTGACTTCAATATCGCCGCCGACCATGGCCTGCAAATCTTCCAGCTCCGTGCCAACACTGATTTTCTTCGGATAGGCATTGGGCTGTACCAGCAGCACATCCATTGTCCTGGTCTCTGCCAATTCATGTTCTCCCACGGTCTTGAAATCCACACCGGTGAAATCGCCGGAATCCAGAACATAGTCCTGATTGTTCCACGCCTGCGTCACCATGCGTTCCGCATCTTCCTGTGAGGCAGCTTCCACGGAAACCTTTCTCTGGAGAGTCTCTGTAATCTCCACATCAAATTTCTTCATAGGCGCCTCCTTAGATCAGGCGCAGTGCCGGAACCAACTCGCCGCCAATGGAAACCACCGTCAGGTTCTCGTTCACATAGTCGATGGTACGTTCCAGCGTAAACAGATTGATGCTGCATTCGTTGCCGTTCTGGTCGATTTCCGAAACCTCCGCAGCTCCCAACAGATAGCGGGTTCTGTCAGTCTCGATCACATCGCTCTTATCATAATGGAGAAGCAGTTCCCCATCTGCCACCAGATCAGCCTCCATCTCATCGTAAACATCCTCAAAGATGTCTCGACTGCCAGCCTCGGTCAGAAGTTCGCCGCCAGTCCCCGGCAGGATCACCATCACAATACGCTCCTTCGGGTGATCTTCACGGATTGCCTCCAGCATCACCCAGTTATGAAGCATCGCAATGGACTTCTCAAACTTGGGATCATCCATCGGATTCGGCTGCGATGCACCGTTCGGGCAGTCCTTACAGTCCATGCTGCACACTGCGTTGTTCTGATTCTTCTTAAAGTTCATCATCATAAAAATCTCCTTCTCATCGTTCCATATCTCGTTGTTTACTTCGCTGCCACTTTTCCAGCAGCCGGATAATCGTGTCCTGCATCTGCTTCGGCGTATAGGATTTCGGGAAATACTTCCGAAGAACCTCATTTTTAATCGTCACATGGTCAAGCTCATCCTTTTTGATTTCATTCATCACTTCACACATGGCATCCAATGTGCAGCCGCCCTCCTGCGAGAGTTTTTTCAGCCGCTGCGCCTGCGACAGGGATGGAGATGCCTGTGCATAGTCCATTGCCTCCAGAAATTCTTTCTGTTCAGACGGTTTCAGATAAGACAGCTCTACCGCCGGATTGAAGGCGATTTTCTTCTCATCCACCATATCCAGAATTTCAGGAATCAGGTTTGTAAGGCGGATATATCGCTTTACTTGGGATTTACTGTCACCAGCTTCTTCAGCTACAACCTGAGCTGCCCACGACTTCGGCCCAACTTGGGCCGAAGTTAAATCTCCGCGTTCCCCCTGATGCTTCATTGCCTCCAACTTCATCTTGTAGGAAAACGCTCTCTCACTGGGAAGGATATTTTCCCGCTGCAAGTTGCTGTCCACCATAAAGATGATTGCCGCATCATCATCCATTTCCTTAACGATGACCGGCACTGTCTCCAAACCTGCCAGCTGCGCCGCATGAAGTCTGCGGTGTCCCGAAAGGATTTCGTATCCGCCTTCCGGGTCCGGTCGGACAATCAGCGGTGATACCACACCGATCTGCTTGATGCTCTCCACGGTCTGTGCCATCAGCTCATCGTCCAGCACCTTAAAGGGATGCCCTTCAAAGGGATGCAGGTCTGAAAGCGGCATCTCCGTCCACTGCTCCTTAGCCGCAGCGTCGGCAGCTGAGCCACTGCGGTTTTCTGTTGTAATACTGGTTTTTGCTTTTGCCATTCAGCTTCTTAACCTCCTTCCAGCGGTGATAGATGTCATTCTTACCTGCGAAAAACGCCTTTTTTGCCTTGCACTTCATAGATCAAGTACCTCCTTAACGACCTGCTGTTTTTCTTTTCCAATGCTTTTTCTGCGGTCCTCTCCGCTGATTCGCACCGGCGTACACATTTCCAGAATCCTGCTGTAAATCCGGGCGTATACCACATCCTGCGGATTGCGGATTTCAGCAATCTTCAGATTGGTTGTGATAATGACCGGAAGCCCGGACTTATACCGCTCATCAATGACAGCGTAGACCTGCTCCAGCGCATATTCGGTGCTGCGCTCAATTCCCAGATCATCCAGAATCAGCAAAGAATAGTTGGAAAACGAAGCGATATACCGGTATCGTTCTTCCGAATACATGGCACCCATCTGGTTCAGGATTTTGGAGAAATTCGTCATCAAAACCGGAATGCCCTGATCCAGCAGCGCATTTGCTATACATGCCGCCACAAAGGACTTTCCGGTTCCGACATCTCCCCATAACAAAAGGCCAAGGTTTTCAGCCTTGACCTTTTTCCACTGCTCCACATAACGTTTTGCCATCTGGATGTCCTTGTTGTCTTCTGCAACGCCAAAATTCCATTCCAGAAGATGCTTTTCCTGAATCCCAGTTGCTTTCAGCTGCCTGATTTTACGCTGCCGCTCCACCAGTTCATCCTGGCGTTTCTTTTCCGCCATCGCTTCCTGCTGGCATCTGCAAAGGCAGGGAACAATCTTGTCTCTGCCCCAGAGCTTTACCCTGCACTGCACCGGCGTATGGCAGTTTCTGCAATACAACAGTCCGTCATCGCCCTGGTATTCCAGCTCTCCGGGTTCTTTCGGCGTAAAGAGCGAATCCAACGCCGCATTCAAAACTTCAGGCACCATGTCGCTCATAGGCTGTCTCCTTCCTCAAATGTGTAGTCTGCCGGGTTGTACTTCGGCTTTTCTCTCTTTGCCCAGCTCCGGATTGTTGCAAGGTGGTTTTTGTAGCTCCTGCCGGTGGAGGCCATATACTCAGAGAGCCGTTCCACCCGCATCTGATAATCTCCTGGGAACTCCTGCCGG
>DXUR01000060.1 GCA_019417795.1 Clostridiales bacterium
ACGGGATGCGCCGCACGGAGGTCAGAAGCCGCGCCGGAGACTCCCACCTCGGCCACGTGTTCACCGGCGACCCGGAGTCGCCCAACGGCGTGCGCTACTGCATCAACAGCGCAGCCCTGCGCTTCGTCCCCTATGAAAAAATGGAGGCCGAGGGCTACGGATACCTGCTGTACCTGTTTGAAAAATAGGACGCAAGCGGTCGGCAATCACTATCAGAACATAACAGCATATCGGACTGCCCTGTGGCAGTCCGATATGCTGTGAATGGAATTTTCCGCACTCTCAATGAGATGATTTCGAAACGGAGAAGCACCATGTATCTTTTTCAAATAAGCAACTACGATGATCCTGCTGTGGACAGAGAAACCGCGGAACTGCTGCACCAGCGTTTGGAAGCTGAGAGCCGGCGGCGCTACCCCTCTATCTGGAATGCGATAGACCGCATCAGAACGCACGCCGCGAAAGGCCCGGGGCGCGAAAAGCGGACGGTGCGCTACCGCATTTATGGCTTGTTTCTGCTGGCTCTGGGTCTTTTGACGTTGATCCTTGGCTTGATGCCGCCAAAAGCCACCGATGTGATCATTGCGGGCGCAGCCGCGATCATTGCAGGCTTGCTGGAGTTTGCCCTTGTTCGCAGAAGAACGCCGCCGCGCATACCGGCATCCTGCAAAAAGGAGGCGCGGAAAGCGCTGGAGCTGCGGCGTACCGTTGATTGGGAAAAGCTCAAAACCACCATTCGCTTCGAGGATGCCGGCATAACGATCTGCGCGGAGGAGAACGAAGAACATCTCCCGTACACACGGATAAAGAGCGCCTTTGAATCATTGCATTTGTGGCTTGTGGTCTGCGACGATGAATGCGCGCTGCTGCTCCAGAAAAAGGACCTGAGGGCCGGGAACGCAGACAGCTTCCTCTCTGACATCATTTCAAAAATGAACACAGGAACGGATGCATCCGGCTGAACGCGGCAGGTATGTGACGTTACCAGCCCGTTTGTCCCAGTGGGACTTCAACTATGGTCCAGCTATCGACGGGAGCATACAAATGAGCGATTACCAGAAGGATGATCGGAGGCAGATGAATAAGCGAGGGATAGCCTTTATAGTGGTAGATATCAGGGCTGTTGTCAGCAAAATGTAGGAACAAGAGGCCAATCGGCAGGCAACGAACATGGGAGTTGAAGCAGCATTTTATACCCGCCTAAGAAAGATCCAGTAGGCATTCGGCCACTGAGAACACACCATCTGATACCTCCCCCTGTTCAGAGCTTCTGAACAGCCATCCATGTCGAAAGCGGAGAGACTGCGATACAGCAATCTCTCCGCTTTTCTGTCGTGATCTCCTGCTTTGAGCGGAGAGGCCGAACCTGCACGGCAATGAAAAAACATGGCTCCAAGCCGGGACAGGCGGTTCTTATGAGGTATCCTCACATCTGCGGCACTGTCGACGCTGTCCAAAGGCAGCCCACACTCATCCCTCTAAGTACGGGCATCGGATGCCCTGACTTTTTGCGGTCTTTTGAGGATATGCCTCCCCCGCCCACCACCACTAACCTCGAATATCCTTATGCCCACAGCGATATCGCTGTGGGCTTTTTTGCGCCCTTTGGGCAGCCTCGCTGCCGTAGCCCTCCTGTGTTCTGAAATTTGCATCCAACAGATTTCAGAATATGGAGGAACCAAAAATGTATGACAGACGGAGCATCTACGCACTGAACAAGAAAAATCCAGATGCCATTGTACTTCCAGACGCCGATGGAAATCTGATCTGCCTGACCTGCGCTGATTTCACCGATGAAGCAGAGTTTCGCCGTTGGAAGAGGTGGTCGGACCAAGACTTTCGCGCAGAGGACAAAAACGATGTGGAGGGAAGCGACCGCACCACATCTATGGACATGGTTCCGGAAGCCGCCCTTGCTGTTCCCAATGAGGAGGCTTTGGCAGAGGAAAGGCAGGTCAGAGAAGATCAGATTCGTTGTGCGGAGGCGGCGGTTTCTGGGATCAGAAGCATACTGACTGGGGCACAGTTTTACAGACTCCGGCAGTATTGCATCGAAGGGAAAACAGAGAGCGAAATCGCCGAAGCAGAAGGCGTCACACAGCAGGCTGTGTCTAAATCGCTGGTCTCCGCTTTGAAAAAACGAGAAAATTTTTGAAAAGGGGTCCAAAAATGGTTGTGAAAAAGCCTGAAAAAAATGATTGGTGAAGGGACAAGTATTCCCCATCTTCTGAACCTTGAAAAACACCGCCCAGGCGGTCATATCCGGTGACTGGAATACCTTTGCTGACGGCGCGAGCGTCAGACCGGGTGCACGAGGACCACCTGTGCGGAGCATGATCCGCATATTAGGACGGCCAATGGAAGGTGCAGAGCGATACCCACTCAGGTCAAGGCAGCTTTGGCAGGCTGCTTCGCCATGACCGCGTCAGCTTACAATGATACTCCTGTACGCAGCTCCGAGAGAACCTCGGAGGGGTGAAACTCCCGTGACGCGCGCCAGCGCGGTTCCAGCCGCCGCCCTTGCCTGGGGAAGTAGTGTCGAATACAGGCAGCAACGCAAGAGCAAGAAGGCCGCTCCGCAGGGAGCAGTTCCGCCCCGTTACGGAGCGGCCTTTTCTGCTTTGCGGCAGAAGTATGGGGATCGTCCCCCTCCTCTTTCTCTTTTCCACCATCCATTCTCTTCTCTCTTTTAATCCTCTGAACGGCCTGCATTCACCCCCTCCTTATCCCCCGGACGATCCTCATATTTGTGCCGCAAGGCAAAATTCAGAAAAAGAGGTGCTGACATGGATCAGAACATCAATTATTACGGCATCATCCTTCTGCTGCGCCAGCTTCGGGAAAGCGGCAGCTTCAGCGAAAAGGAACTGCGGAGGGTGGCGGCACGGATTGCCGCGGACAGCGGCGCGGACATCATGATTTCTCTCTGATTTCCTTCATCTTTCAGTAGCTTTCTGAACAAGGTTGTGGTAGTGTTTGTGTTGCCAAAACAGGAGGTGAGCAGGCATGGCGGAAAAGCATCTGACAGACGGCACAACGGCACTGGCAGCGCAGCCCCGCGTCATCAAGATCGAGGCGGCAGAGAAGCCGCGGAATGCGCAGCTGCGGGTAGCGGCCTATACCCGCGTCAGCTCGGACTCCGATGACCAGCTCAACTCCTTCGCGGCGCAAAACCGCTACTACGCCGAGCTGATCTCCGGCAAGGCTGAATGGTGCATGGTGGATATCTATGCCGACGAGGGCATCACCGGCACCTCCGCCGCAAAGCGGGAGGACTTCCAGCGTATGATGGCGGACTGCCGCAGAGGGATCATCGACCAGATCCTCGTCAAATCCATCTCCCGCTTCGCCCGGAACACCAAGGACTGTCTGGAGGCGGTGCGGGAGCTGAAGGAGCTGGGCGTCAATGTCCGCTTCGAGCGCGAGGGCATCGACACCGCTAATGTGAGCAGCGAGCTCATCACCGCCATCTATGCCGCCTTCGCCCAAAAGGAGAGTGAATCCATCTCCGGCAATATGCGATGGAGCAACCGGCGTAGGATGGAGGCCGGTACCTATCTCACACCTTCCATACCGTATGGATATAGGATCATAAATAAAGAAATTGTAATTATTCCAGAACAGGCGGTGACCATCCGCAAAATATTCCAGTGGTATTTGGATGGAAACAGCAAGGATCGCATCGCTCACAGACTGAATGAGGCAGGCATACTCAGTGGACAGAATAAGGCGTGGGGGAGGGGTGGCATTCATTACATCCTCACAAATGAGCGATACATCGGTAACTCGCTTTGGCAGAAAACCTACACCAGCGATACACTTCCAACGACCCGCCATAAGAACAAGGGTGAACATGAACAGTATTACGCGGTTGGGACGCACCCCCCTATCATTCCAAGAGAAATCTTTGACCAGGCACAGAATCTGCTTCAAAAAAGAGAAACCGACTATAGAAAAAGGAACTGTTCGGGATCGCATCCCCTAACGGGAAAAATCGACTGCGGATGCTGCGGAAGCACCTTCCGCCGGAAGGAGTATCGCGGGGAGATCCGGTGGGTCTGCATGGGCCACGAAAGATCCGGAAAGGATTGTCCCATCACACCGATCTCCGGAAAAACCATTTATGAAGCTATCTGCCGCCTCTACTATAAACTCAAGCATCAGAGTCTCCCCATTCTGGAGCAGATGCTCGAGACCCTCCAGACGATCCGTGATCGCAGATTGCTCTGGAGCGAGGACATCGTTTCCCTCAACAAAAAAATATCCGAACTCTCCAGTCAGAATCAAACGCTGGCCTTCCTCAAGCAAAACGGCCTCGTTGATCCTGACATTTTTATATCCAAAAGCAATGAGCTGACCCGCCAGCTCCGGCAGACCAAGCTGGACAAAGAGAAGCTTATGGCTGCCGAGGGGGATGCCACCGCCCAGCGGACGCGGGAGCTGATAGCCCTGCTGGAGGATGGGCCGGACTTCCTCGACCGCCCCGACGCGGAACTGATGGGTGAACTTGTTGAAAAAATTACCATAGAGAGCAACGATGCCCTCCGCTTCCGCCTGCATAATGGGCTGGAGCTGCGGGAACACATTGAGAGGACGGTGCGATAATGGGAAACCGAAAGCAGCCCTTCGGCTACCGTATGACGCTGGGCGAGATCACGATTCAGCCGGAGGAGGCGGAGCTGGTACGGTTTATCTTCCAAGGTTACAGCACGGGAGCCACGCTGGGTGAGCTGACCAAGGCACTCTGCCGGCAGGAGATCCCCTACTATGCGGGGCGGACATGGAACAAAAACATGGTCTCCCGTATTTTAGAGGACAGCCGCTATATCGGAGAGAAAGGCTATCCGGCACTCATCGAGCCGGAGCAGCTCCGCGCGGCAGCGGAAAAGAGGTCGGCAAGAGCCTGCCCACCGCAGAAAACACCCGCGCAAAAGGCTTTGCGGCGGCTCTGCGGCACACAGCCTCCCGCGCGGGTGGAGAAAATCGTCACCGACCTGCTCAACGAGCTCATACGCTGCCCCGACCGTGTCCAGCCAGCGGCATCCCAGGCGGCTGCTGCCTGCGGGAAAACGCGGGAGGAGCTGACCTCCGCGCTGGAGCGGCAGCCCATCGACGAGGACAACGCCAGAGCGTTGCTCCTTCAACTGGCGGCAGAGCAGTACGACGCCATCGGGAACACGGAATACGAAGCCGTGCGGCTGCGGCGGCTGCTCACCGGCCGAAAGCCCATGACGGAGCCGGATGCGGAGCTGCTGCAAAGCGCGGTGTCAAAGGTGCGCGTGACGAACAACTGCGTGACCGTGACGCTGAAGAACGGACAGACCATAGAGAGGAGAGATCAGCTGTGAACGAAACCGCTCCAAGAGTCATTAAGATCCCGGCAAAGCCGGAGTCGGTCCGGCAGGCGGAACTGCAAAGACAGCTCCGAGTTGCCGCCTACTGCCGGGTCTCCACCAAGGAGGAGGATCAAGCAAATAGCTACGAGGTGCAAAAGGAATACTACACCGACAAGATCATGTCCAATTCCGCGTGGACCATGGCGGGCATCTTCGCCGACAAGGGCACCACCGGCACTTCGGTGAAAAAGCGCGAGGACTTCATGCGCATGATCCGCCACTGCCGCCAGAGGAAGATAGATGTCGTCCTCACCAAGTCGGTCTCCCGCTTTGCCCGCAATACAGTGGACTGTCTCTACTACACACGGGCGCTCAAGGAGCTGGGCATCGCCGTCATCTTTGAAAAGGAGAACATCCATTCGCTGGAGGAGGACAGCGAGCTGCGCATCACGCTCTCCGGTGCCTTCGCACAGTCCGAGAGCGAATCCATCTCCGCCAATGTCACATGGGGCAAACGCCGCGCCATGGAGAGCGGAAAGGCGACCATCCAGTACAAATACCTCTACGGCTACCGCAGAGGCGCGGACGATAAGCCGGAGATCATCCCGGAGGAGGCGGAGGTCGTCCGCTGGATCTATGAGCGATACCTCGCCGAGGCCAGCACACGGATGCTGCGGGACGAGTTGCATGAGCAGGGCGTGACATATTCCGAGAAGTCACCGCAATGGACGCTGCCTCATATCAAGAGCATCCTGCGGAATGAGAAATACTGCGGCGACGTGCTGATGCAGAAGACCTTTCAGCAGGATGTCATCAACCGCAAGGTCATCAAAAACACAGGGCAGCTCCCCATGTACCTCATAGAGAACCACCACGAGGGCATCGTCAGCCGTGAGAAGTACAACGCGGTGCAGGCGGAGATGGCGCGGCGCAAGGCGGCAAAAAGCCCCTCCAAGAGAGCCTCCACCGGTCTTGCCGCCTACACCAGCCGCTACGCCCTCTCAGACCGTCTGGTGTGCGGCGAGTGCGGAACGCTGTACCGCCGCTGCACATGGACGCGCCCCGATGGAAAGCGCGTCGTGTGGCGCTGTGTGAGCCGCCTGGACTACGGCAAGAAATACTGCCACAGCTCGCCCACGCTGGACGAGGCGCCGCTCCAACAGGCGATCATAGCCGCCCTCAACACCGTCCTGCCGGACTTGGATGGCCGCATCCGCCAAATCACGGAGGCGTTGGAGGCAGAGGTCATCCTGTTCCCCGGCAGCGGCATGAGCCTTGGCGACATCGACCGCAGACTGGCGGAGCTGGAGATGCAGTTCCAAAGGCTGCTGGAAAAGGCGGCGGATGATCCCATCGCCTATGGGGATCAGTTCAAGGAGATACTGGACGAGCAGACCGCGCTAAAGGAGCTGCGGGCCTCCATCCTTGCGGAGAGCAAAGAACACACCGAAGCGGATCGGCGCATCAAGGATGCCGCGGGGATGCTGGAAAACGCCGTACCCCACATCGCGGAATGGGACGAGAGTGCCATCCGGCAGCTGGTGGCACAGGTGAAGGTGCTGTCCAAGAACGAGATCAGCGTGACGCTCAAGAGCGGCATCGAGATCCGCCAGAGCATATCAAACTAAGATAGGAGATGGAAAAATGGTACTTGTGACCGGTGACTGCCACGGAAATTTTGCAAGGTTTGAGCAAAAACACTTCTCGGAACAAGCTAACATGACGAAGGATGACACGGTCATCATCGCAGGAGACTTCGGCGGCGTGTGGTTTGGTGACAGCCGCGACGATGAAACGCTGGACTGGCTGGAACGCCTGCCCTTCACGCTTGCCTTCGTCTGCGGCAACCATGAAAACTATGACGCGCTGGAACGATACCCGGTGGACGATTGGCACGGTGGCAAGGTACACCGTATTCGTCCTCATGTGCTGCATCTGATGCGCGGCCAGATCTTCGAGCTGGAAGGCTGCCGCTTCTTCACCATGGGCGGCGCAAAAAGCCACGACATCGAGGATGGGATTCTGGAGCCGGACGCCCCGGATTTTGAGCGAAGGCTCATGGCGCTCCAACGCAAGCCCAGAGCGAGATACCGCATCAACCATATTTCGTGGTGGGCGCGGGAGTGCCCTCCGATGAGGAATATGCCGAAGCGCGGCGAAACCTCGACGCGGTCGGCTGGCAGGTGGACTACATCATCACCCACTGCGCTCCCACCAGCATCGCCCTCATGGGAAGCCGCCACAACGAGGCGGATCGGCTCACGGACTTCCTGCAAGAGGTACGGGAAAGAGCAAAATACCACTACTGGCTGTTCGGCCATTATCACGACAACAAAGCCATTGACGAAAAGCACATCCTGCTGTGGGAGCAGATCGTGCGGATCATCTGAAGCAGGTCAAAGCAGAGGAAAACACGGTGACACCGCCGTGCTTTTCTCTGCTTTGAGCGTTGATCAGGCGCACCACGCCGGAAAGGAGAAGCTATGAATATCCGCAAGCCCACAGATTACACCACCCTGTTCACCGCGCTGGACGCCGCTGTCGCGGCGCAGCTCCCGCAGATGGAGCTGTACTGCGAGATTGGCCGAGTGGTCAGCGGCAGGGGCGAAAAAGGCGCCGCTGTCGCGGCGTCGGAATACCTGCAAGCGGCCTATCCCGCAGCCGACGGCTTCTCTCCCCGCAATGTGCGCCGGATGCGGGACTTCTACCGGATGTACGGCGATACGCCGGAGTTGCTGGCAGCGGCAATGCGTCTGAACTGGACACAAAATGTGGTCATCATGGAGGCGGAATTGACCATGGACGAGAGGTGCTGGTACATTCGGAAGGCCGCCGAAAGCGGTTTATCCAAAACGGAGCTGCTGCGGATGATTGAGAGAGCCGAACATTCGGAAATTGCTCTTGGCGAAAGCGTAGATACCTGCTATACTGTAGAAAATGATGAGTTTTCGGAGAAAAACCAGTATGAAGAATATCCTGTTTATCTGCCACGGCAATATCTGCCGCAGTCCGATGGCAGAGTTTGTGATGAAGGACTTGGTGAAGAAGGCAGGGCTTGCCTCACAGTTCCATATCGAGTCGGCGGCCACCAGCCGGGAGGAGATCGGCAACCCGGTCTATCCTCCGGCACGGCGCAAGCTGGCGGAGCATGGGATCTCCTGCGACGGTCACGCGGCGCGGCAGCTCACCAATCAGGACTACGACAAGTACGACCTGCTGATCGGCATGGACAGCGCGAATCTGCGGAATATGTACCGCATCTGCGGCGGCGACTTCGCCGGCAAGCTGCACCTACTGATGGACTACACCGACCACCCTCGCGATGTTGCCGACCCGTGGTATACCGAGGACTTCGAGTCGACTTGGCGGGATGTGCTGGCGGGGTGTCAGGGGTTGCTGAAAGAATTATTGCAGGAGCGAGGTAACCAGAATGTCACAGAATGATAAGATTCAACTGTTCGAGGACAAGCGCATCCGCACCGCGTGGGATGAGGAAAAGGAAGAATGGTACTTCTCCATTGTCGATGTGGTAGCTGTGCTGACTGACAGTCCAAATCCTCAAACCTACTGGCGCGTACTTAAAAAGCGTTTAAAGGACGAGGGAAATGAAACCGTTACAAGTTGTAACGGTTTGAAAATGACCGCTGCAGACGGCAAGCGCCGTCTGACTGATGTGGCTGACACCGAGCAGCTTCTCCGCATCATCCAGTCTATTCCTTCGCCGAAAGCAGAGCCGTTCAAGCTATGGTTGGCACAGGTTGGCCGGGAGCGTATCGAAGAAACTATCGACCCTGAGTTGACCATTGACCGTGCTCTGGAAACTTACCTCAAGAAAGGTTACACCCGCGAATGGATCAACCAACGGCTGCAGGCCATTCAAGTCCGCAAGGAGCTGACGGATGAGTGGGATGCCCGTGGCGTTCAGAAGGGCGTGGAGTACGCCATCCTCACCGATGAGATCTCCCGCGCGTGGTCGGGGATGTCCACCCGCCAGTACAAAAATCTAAAGGGCTTGAAAAAGGAAAACCTTCGTGATAACATGACCACGCTGGAGCTGGTGCTGAATATGCTGGCGGAAGCCACCACCACACAGTTTTCAAAGGATCGAAAGCCCACGACCTTCCAAGAGAATCTGGAAGTTGCTAAAGCTGGCGGACAGGTTGCCGGACGAACAAGGAAAGACATTGAGTCACAGTCCAATACGCCGGTCATCTCCCCGAAGAACGCCGCGCAGCTCAATCAGGTCGTGACTGACCTTCTGGAAGGGGCGGCCGCGGATATGAGCGAGATGCCAGAGGAAAAATAGCGTTTTCGCATAATGGTTTTTCACGCGGCCAATTAGCAGCTCTTGAAAGCACCCATTAAAAAAGTTTGAGAAAAGTTAAAAAAGAACGGAGAATTCCGACTTGCGCATGGCATTTTTGAGCCGGGGGTTCAAAAATCTACAGTGCTACGGCATGACAAGTGAACACCACCCGTGTTTCGAACTTTTTTATCGAAACACGGGTGGTTTCTTATACGGAAAGCCTTGCGTCACAAGGCTTTCCACTTTTCTTGCATATGTTCCTATATATCACGAAACACCAAAATTGCGAAGATGTTTTTATACGCCAGCATCGCGGTATGAACACGACTTTTCGATATATTTACAGAAGAGGAAATGGGCAGTTTGATGTATGTGAGCGCCGATAGCGATATTAGCTATTTTGGAGTAAGGACAAGATGAAAATAGCCGAGTTGAAGACATCTGACATGGATGCCACGCGAGCTGCAATCCTTTTTGAAACACGGGTGGCACCTTATTCCGAATGCCTTGCTATGGAGGACAATTTACTAAAACGTAGACATTTTGTTAGCTGTCGGATATAATAAACCCGAAGGAAGAGTGCTTATGATTTATTCAATCTACGAAATTCAGCAGCGAATCGCGCCGGTGACGAAGCAGTACGGTGTGAAAGCGATATTCCTCTTTGGCTCTTACGCAAGAGGTGAAGCCCGAGAGGACAGCGATATCGATTTGCTGGTCGATACCAGCGGAACGAACCTGCGCAGTCTTCTCTCTTTGGGCGCGCTGTATTGCGACCTTGAAGCGGCGCTGCAAAAGCCAATCGATCTGATTACTGTCAGCGCGCTGGAACAACGTGCGCAAATGCCCAGCGAGGAAATGTTCCGTGAAACCGTGATGAAGGAGAAACTGAATGTATATGACGCAGCCTGACCGCCAGCGCATCCAGCATATCCGCGATTACTGCGAAGAGATCCGCGAAATCATTTGGGAAACCGCGGTCAACGATATTCCCGCCCTGAAGCAGTTCTGCGAGGAACAGCTTGCAGAAAACTGAGAATTAAACGATATTGAAGCCGCCTGACAAAAAGGATGATTTCTTATGAAATCATCCTTTTTTATTCGTGGGTGAGCGTTTTGCGAGTTGGGATCAAACGTTCTGCTCTGCCGGATGGCAGATGCGTTCTTCTTCCTCTCGTTCAAAGGAATAGAGTCCATCTGCTCCCAGCTCCTTTGCCATGCCCCACGCCAGTTTGAAGCCCGCCGTGAAGCTCATCAACGTGGCCTCCTCCAGTAATATATTCTGCGCGTCCAGCAGGCGGAGCAGCTTCTTGCGCTTTTCATCATCCATGCCCTCACGTACCTCCTCGCGGGCGGATTGGACAGCGCGGACGAGCTGCTCCGGCGGCTTCTTGTCAAACCGTTCCTGCAAGGCTTTCATGTAGTCGTACATGGCATCCCCTCCTTTGGCAGCCACAACACATACCACAACTCGCCGCACAAAGCTACTGTTATTTCGATGCTGACTGTATTCATATCTCCAGCATTCCTTGCAGCCCCGCGCTGGCGGCCTTTTTATTCTTGTCGAAGGCGTGGGTGTAGATGTCCAGCGTGGTGGAGGGCTGGCTGTGGCCGAGGATGCCCGCCACCGTGGCGACATCCGTGCCGCCCGCGATCATCAGACTGGCGGCGGTGTGCCGGAGGGAATGGACGTTCAGTTCCTGCGGCAAGCCGTTCTTCTTGAGGATCAGCTTGAAGCGGTAGGTGAAGGTGGTGGGCGTCATGGGGAGCTGCGCTCCCTGACGGCGGAACAGGAAGTCATCGGTGGTCAGTTTTCTCTGGTCATAGGTTTCGGTGATGTATGCACATTCCCTTTGATACTCCCGCAGGAGACTTTCCATCTCGGCGGAGAAGTACACATAGCGGTTGCCCGCGCGGGTCTTTGGTTCCTTGACAAAGATCTCCTCGTCCGTCACCTTGACGGCGTTGCGGCAGATGTGGATGGAACGCTGCTCCCAATCAATGTCGCACCA
>DXUR01000600.1 GCA_019417795.1 Clostridiales bacterium
TGTATCCCTGCGGCAGGCCTGTGATCTGGTAAAAAAGGAGCGGGTGCTGGACGTCATCCGCATTGCCCACAAGGCATGTCTGGAGCTGGGTATCGAGGCGCCCAGGGTGGGCGTATGCGGCCTGAACCCCCACGCAGGTGAGGACGGTATGTTTGGGCGGGAGGAGATCGAGGAGATCGCTCCTGCTATCGAACAGGCGAAGGCGGAGGGGATCCAGGCCCTGGGGCCCCTCCCGCCGGACACCGCCTTTTCCAAGGCGCTGGGCGGCTGGTATGACATCGTGGTCTGCATGTACCACGATCAGGGGCACATCCCTTTGAAGGTCGTGGGCTTCGTATACAACAAGGAGCTGGGCCGCTGGGATGCGGTGGCAGGCGTGAATGTAACGTTGGGCCTGCCCATTATCAGAGCCAGCGTGGACCATGGGACCGCTTTTGGACACGCCGGAACCGGAGTTGCAAATGAACTGAGTCTTGTAAATGCCATGGATTACGCCATCCGTATGGCAAATGCCAAAAAAAACGTATCCGCCGTGAAGTGAGGGGCCTGTATGTATTTCATCATTGCCGATGATCTGACCGGCGCAACCGATACGGGAATTCAGTTCCAAAAGCGCGGTATTGCCACCACGGTGCTGGTGGAGCCGCCGAAGGAGGCGCTGCCCTGCCCGGGCGAGCGCACTGCATTGTCTGTCAATGCAAGCTCCCGGGAGCTGTGCCCGCAGGAGGCAAGGGACCGCACACAGGAAGTCATGCAGCGCGTGGTCCTGCGCGATCAGGATACATTGTTTAAGAAGGTGGACTCGCTTATGCGGGGAAATCCCGTGGAGGAGCTGGAGGCTGCGCTGGAGGCTGCCGGCCGCCGGATCGCGTTGGCGGCGCCCAGCTTCCCGAGGATGGGGCGCACCGTAGATGGCGGCGTGCTCCGTCTGCCGGATGGTTCTGCGAAAGACCTGCTGGCCCTGTTCAGGGAGCGCGCGCACATGGCGGTCTGCCACATCCCGCTGGCGCGCCTGCGGGCGGAAGGAGCCGGTCTGGCTGCCGACCTCGTCCGGAGGGAAGCACCGCTTCTGTGCCTGATCGATGCCGTGACAGAGGAGGATCTGTCGCTGGCGGCGGGGATCGGGCAGGCGCTGGATACGCCTCCCGTGTACTGCGGCAGTGCGGCGCTGGCAGAGGCGCTGCCGGTGAGAGGAGAGCAGCCCGATGTACCGTGCCGACAGGCTGCCAAGCGTGTTTTGGTGGTCACCGGCTCCCAGAAGAAGGAGACGGCGGCACAGGTCCGGCGCTTGGAGGCTGTCTGTGGACTGCACAAGGTTTTACTGGATTCAGCGCGCTTACTGCACGAGCCTGCTCCGGAGGAGATTTCCCGCGCTGCACAGAGACTGACAGAGCTGCTGCGGCAGGAGGACGGTGCGATATTGGCCTTTGACAGCCTGTTTTGCAGCCAGACTGGATTTGCGGATGACGATGTCGCCGCACGGAAGGTGGGCAAGAGCCTGGCAGCCAAGCTGGGTGAGGTGCTGGGGCGTATCGATCACACGCTGTATGATGGATTGATCTTAGTTGGCGGTGACACCGCTGTGGCGGTGTGCCGTAGCTTGCAGACCACGCAGCTCCTGCTTTTAGAGGAGGTGCAGAGCGGGACCCCTGCCGGACTGTTGGCTGACGGTCCGCTCCAGGGGATACCGGTCGTCACAAAATCTGGTGCATTCGGGGATGAAGATACCCTGCTGCACGCGTGGAAATATATCAGGAGAGAAGACGAATAAGGAGGAGATCACACAAGAATAGCAGTGCACACGTCCCAAAAATCAAAAGTCGCGTTACCCCAAACAACCATTCTAAAAGAAAGAAGGAATCACTATGGCAACCCTCGAAAGCAAAAAAGCCGCTACTCTGGGAAAGAGATCCATCATCGGCATGATCCTTGGCCTGGCACTGGGCGCGATCCTGTGCTTTGTCCCGAACGGCTATGTCCGTGATGACATCATCATCAATACCATACTGAACATTGTCGGCAATGGATATCTGAATCTGATCAAGATGACCATCATTCCCTTTGTTTTTGCATCTCTGGTCATGGGCATCTCCAGCGCTACCGATGTCAAGCAGGTGGGACGTATCGGCGGCAAGATCCTGATTATCTATGTAGCTACCACGGTGATCGCCTCCGCCTTCGGTATTTTGGGCGGCATGATCCTCAAGCCCGGCGTAGGCGTGGATCTCGGCTCTTTTGACCTGTCCAACACCTACGAGAACGTCAACACCTCGTTTGCCAGCGTTATCCTTGATTTTATCCCCACGAATATTGTAGAATCCTTTGCGAAGGGTAAAATGATCCACATTGTGGTCTTTGCCGTGTTCTTTGGCATCGCCCTGAGCCTTATCGGCGAAAAAGCTGCGGCGGTGAAGGCCTTCAACGAATCTCTGGCAAATACCATGCTGAAGATCGTCAATATCGTCATGCAGCTGACTCCCTATGGCGTGTGCGCTTTGATGGCCAAGACCGTTGCCAACCTGGGCTTCACGATCATTGTGACGCTGGCCAAGTACTGCGCCTCCGAGATTTTCCTGCTCTTCCTGTTCGGCCTGATCGTCTACGGCCTGATGCTGAAGATCTTTACCGGCCTGAGCTATGGCCGCTTCCTCAAGAAGTACAGCCGTATCGCGCTGGTGCCCTTCTCCACCTCCTCCTCCAACGCCACCCTGCCTTATTCCATCGAGTTCTGCCGCAGCATCGGCGTTTCTGAGAAGGTAGCGTCCTTCACCCTGCCTCTGGGCGCCACGCTGAACATGGACTGTCTCTTATACACATCTCCGAGC
>DXUR01000601.1 GCA_019417795.1 Clostridiales bacterium
GAAAGAAGGTGAGCTTCCTGCACGACATCTGGAATCCATGGCACGGCTGCGTCAAGTGCAGCGAGGGCTGCCAGAACTGCTACATGTATTTTCTCGACCGGATGCGGGACCAGAACGGAGCCGAGATCTACAAAACGAAAAGCGGCTTTTCCTATCCGCTCCAGAAAGACCGCACCGGACACTACAAAATCCAGAGTGGTGAGCAGATCCGGGTCTGCATGACCTCGGATTTCTTCTTGGAAGAAGCCGACCCGTGGCGGGCTGAGGCGTGGGACATCATGCGCCAGCGCAGCGATGTGGTGTTTTTTCTGCTCACCAAACGGCCGCAGCGGGTACGGGAGTGCCTGCCGCCGGACTGGGGCAGCGGTTGGGACAACATCTTTTTCAACGTCACCTGTGAAAATCAGCGCCGCGCCGATGAGCGCATTCCCATTCTGTTTGACCTGCCCTTCAAGCACAAGGGCATCATGTGCGCGCCCTTCATCGGGCCAGTAAGCATCCGGCAGTACCTTTCCGCCGGGCAGATCGAGCAGGTCATCTGCGGCGGCGAAAACTATGATGGTGCCCGCCCCTGCAATTTTGATTGGGTCAAGTCTCTCCGGCAGGAATGCGTGGATGCCAACGTGACCTTCTGCTTTATCGAGACCGGCACCGTGTTCATCAAGGACGGCAGGCGCTACCACCTGCCAAACAAGCAGCTGCAAAGCCGGATGGCTTATAAATCCGGCATGAACTATCAGGGCAGGCCCATTCATTTTGACCTCGTGGACGACTGGGGCTACCCCATCCCGCAGGAAGATCTCTATGTGCCCCATTTCCGCGCAAACTGCGAGACCTGCGGCAGCAAGTTGATCTGCAACGGCTGCAGCGATTGCGGAAAATGCTTATAAAATAAAGGAGTTCTATGAAGAACCAGAAGAAAAAATCGTTTTCCCGCAGAGTGTTCCTCTGCCTGCTGGCTGTTTTGCTGGCCGTCTGCGTTGCGTTCGGCGTTTACGTCAGCGACTACTACCACGCAGACCCCGCCGCCGAGGATGCAATGGTGTCGGATGACGTGGTGAGCGTCACCGAGCAGAACGGCAACTGGGTCTTTGCGCCGGAATCTCCCACCGCCGGGCTGATCTTCTATCCGGGCGGCAAGGTGGAAAACACCGCCTATGCTCCCCTCCTGCACGACCTTGCCGAGGACGGCATTCTGTGCGTGCTGGTAAAGATGCCCTGCAATCTGGCCGTACTGGATAGGAACGCGGCGGACAGCATCCCGGAACGCTTTTCCGAAGTCACAGACTGGTACATCGGCGGACACTCGCTGGGCGGGGCCATGGCGGCAAGCTATGCGGCCAAGCACACCGATGAACTGGATGGTCTGGTGCTGCTGGCGGCCTACTCCACCGCCGACCTGACCGACAGCGGCCTGCGAGTTTATTCCACTTACGGCAGCGAGGATGGTGTGCTGAACCGCGAAAAATACGAAGCCGACCGCACGAACCTCCCACAGGACACCACCGAAACTGTCATTGACGGCGGCTGTCATGCCGGGTTCGGCAGTTACGGTGCGCAGAAGGGCGATGGCACACCCACCATCTCTGCCGAGGAACAACAGCGGCAGACGGCGGACGCGCTGGCGGCATGGATGAATCTTCAATAAAAAGCAAACTATCCCGGCCATTTTCCTGCAAATCACAGGAGAATGGCCGGGACTTTCTTTCGTATTCCGTAAATCAGGAATCAATACAAATGAAATTTATGGCTGATCTGATGTGCAATTTCATCCGGCAGCGGGCGGAAACCGATGCAGGTCAGGGTCATTCCCTCTCCGTTTTCATCAAATTCTTCCGGCTTCAGCTCGGTGTGGCAGGCATCCCGGATAAGGAAGAAGTCTTTGTTTTCCACCAGTCCCAATTCCTCGGCAATTGTCTTTGCTTTCAGCAGTTGATTGCGGTTCTTTGCCCCGCAGATAGTTTTGGTAAAAGAGCCATCGAACCATTCTTCATAGGTTGCTTTCTCCAACATGATTTCTGCCCGATAGCCGGTAATTTCTCCGTCTTTCTCGATGGGTTCCACGCCCTGTCCCATGCCGATGGGGTCGGTGAGGAACGCCAGCGAAGCGTGGCAGCACTGCGCCGCCAGCTTACCGGGAGACATCTGCAGATCTTTTCGTGCAATGATGAGTTGACGCATTTTCTCTCCTTCTTACGACAGCTTGATCTTCAAATCTGCCAGCAGATTCACCGCTTCCGGCAGGGAAAATTTCGCATCCTTCAGGCGGCTGCCCAGAATGTCCACCTTATAGCCTGTAGCATCCCGGAAATCCGCCTTGCGCAGGTCACACTGGTAGAATTCCGTTTCGTGAAGTTCCACGCCCTTGAAATTCGCCAACTGCATCTCGCATTTGGCAAACATAGAGCCGACGATCTCGTTTCCGTCTGAAAAGTTGAAGCGGTTGAAGTTCATGTCGGTGAAGGTGTTATATTTCAGACTGCACTCTTTCAGCGTGTGGATAGGGTCCGGGAAGGCACCGTTGGACATCAGCGGTGCCCACTCAATTTCATTCAGGCGGCAGTCCTCAAAATCCAGCGACTGAACCGAAGAATGGGTGCTGCGCAGACCTGTGATCTCACACCGCACGAATTTGCACTCGTTCAGCGTGGTATGATCCAGTTCGCACTTGGTAAAAGAGCAATCCGCAAATACGCAATCGGTAAAGTCGCAATCCTCAAAAGCCTCCTCGGTGAACGACAGGTCAGCAAACCGTTCACCCTCACAATAACGCTCTGTCATAAAATTCTCCTGTCAGCGCAGTTCTTCCAGCAGAGCCGTGCA
>DXUR01000602.1 GCA_019417795.1 Clostridiales bacterium
CTCTATCGCAAATGGGATAAATTTACGAAAGATAATCGCTTCTCATTCCCACAAGGTTCATTACAAATTCATTATACTGTTTGGCATGTTGTCGTCAATTCGTTTGCTGCGCCGATATGTGATAAAAGTGGTGTCACCGTTAGGGCGACACCACTTTTTTACTGCTATGGGCGCAGAATGCCGTAGCCCATGATTTCATACTGCCCTACAGGATAGCGGTTCACCCGGCAAAGGTTTCCGGAATTGCCCTCGACGGCGTAGATAATACCGTTCTCCACCTTCTGGACAATACCCGCATGATCTGCCGCTCCGTCCTGGGAACCGGAGCCGCCCTTGTTATCCCAATCGAAGAAGATAATCATTCCGGGGACAGGCTCAGCAGAACCGTCAATCCACTGTCCACGCTCCCGAAACCACTGCACACCATTTTCACATCCAGCAAATTTCGGACAAACGCCCGTCTCAATATAGCCGCACTGATCGGCGCACCAGCTTACAAAACAAGCACACCATTCCACACGGCTTCCGAAGCCGTACCAAGACCAGTACGGTTCGCCGCCTACATTACCGACCTGTGAAAGCGCCACGGTGACGATCTGATCGTCACTGTATCGGATACCGTAAAGCACCGCTGCCCAAATAGAGTTGTTCTCATCCTTGAGAAGCTCGGCAAGATACTCCCGCTGTTCTGCGTCAAAGCCGTATAGATCAGCCATCTCATACACCGTCAAATGAGAAACGGTGATATAGAGCGTAGTCCTTGTAACCGTCGTTTCCGTCTGAACGATGTTGCCGTTTCCGTCGTCCGTTTCGGTAATTTCCGTTTCCGAGTGGCTTTCACTTCGGGAGGATATGGAATTCATCTTCCAAAAGATGTCCGAGAGGATCTGCTTCTTGCTCTCGTCCATCGTGGCAACCTCTTGCGGGTTGTCCGTGTCTGTATTCGTCTTGAAGATATTTTATCGAGGATACTGTTAGATTTTCTGATATTTCAGACTTAATGACATAAGGAGAAGTAGAAATGGAAAAACGGAAAAAATTGTTTCGGCCTCTAATGATAAGTTTGTGATTAGAATTGGGGATATTAGTAAAACTCCAAAAGTTGGGGATAGCTTAGTTGTTACAATTCCGTCGAGAGCGAAGGTTGAAATGGTAAGAAAAACAAATAGCTTATCTGGCGTTAGGATTACTGATACGATTGCACGGGGAAAAGTGATTGGAGTCAATGAGGGAGTTGTTACTATCATTATTAAAAATGCCAAATCAATACCTCCACTCACCACCAGCTGGGGTAATGATAATGCGAAGGAAATGGTGATTATTTTCTGTACAAAATGCGATTGATTTATTTCACTTGACATAGATTAGTAGGCGTGCTATACTTTCTAACAAGAAACGAACAAATGTTCTAATTTGCAGACGCATTGGAATAGAAAGGGGCGCAGGTAGATGCTCTGGCTTTCACGGAAAGACATCGAACACATTTCCCGTAGATTGCTTCGTGATTACCTAAAAAAAGTCCCTCAAAAGGTCGATCATATTGATCCGGCAGATTTTGCAGAGAAGATGTGTGGCCTGCAATTTACCTTTGCAGATATCAGTGAAGCACATGATGCCATCGGCCTTACGGCAACTTCGGGGGTGATCATAACGATCCCTCAAAGGGACGGCACAAGGCTCGACTATGAATTAGACGGAAAAATGGCCTTCATTGATCAGAGCCTTGTGGCAGAAAATCAGATTGGCCGTTTGAACTTTACTATGATGCACGAAGCAGCGCATCAACTGCTTTGGATGCTGTATCCGGAAGAATATGAGGCGCAAACTCCTCGCTGCGTATTTCGCATGGCAGATGAACATACGCAGTACCCTGTTCTTGATTGGGAGGAGTGGCAGACCAATGTGCTGACTTCATTTCTCCTTTTGCCAAAGGAACTGGTATATCGCCACATGGCAGATGTTGGCCTGAAAGATGGCATCACCGTGCTGAATCGCATATACGCACGCAAAGACTATGAGCGTTTTTCGGAGGCCGCAAAGCGGCTCGGCGTGTCCAAAACAGCACTGGCCATAAGATCATCCCAGCTCGGCTTGGTTGGAAGAAATGATTTGTATGACCCGTATGCACTGGTAGATATATTTCCGGAGAAAAATGAGATCGCCTGATATGGCAGGGAGAAAGTATGGCAAAAATCAATGCAAGGGAACTGGATCCTCAACGCTATTCCTGTATTCAGACAGAACAGCAGGAACTGAAAAAACAGTATTCCAGCCATATTACAATGGCGAGAATGTGCCCGTATTGCCAGAACAAGTTAGAGATCCTGTGCAAAGGAAATCACGGCGCAGTTTATGTGAAATGCCCCCATTGCGGAGAACAGGTGTTTTTCCCGCCGGTGGCATTTCGACTTAACCGGTTTTAAGATGTAACGGCGTGTAATAAACGCCTTGCTCTTGACAACTAAAAATTGAATATCCAAGTTTGTACCCCGGAGCCGCTTGATGCGTGACCTTCCCATGTGTCGCTTGATTTGCAGTCCTTGCTCTCAAAGAGAGCAAGACGGATCAATGCGGCCATAGTGGTGAAGGCAGATCAAGCGGCTTTTTTCGCTCATTTGGTTCCAGAAAGGAACTGAATGAGCGTTTTGTTTTGCCGGTCTTCTGCCTGCGAGAGATGCCGAGGCCCTCCGCTTCATCGTTTTTGAAATTTTTAAAATGATGAAACGGAGGACAGAAAATGTCGTATCACAATGACCCATATCGGGTCGATTATTTGAAGATATATCCCTGCTTAAAAGAGCGCCCGGATGTGTTGGAAGTCT
>DXUR01000603.1 GCA_019417795.1 Clostridiales bacterium
AAGGGCATAGAGCCGCCAGCCAACCGTGACCAGAAGCAACAGGATCACCACATGGACCAGCAGATTACCTGATTTTTTCTTTTTTGCGGGTTTGACGGGCTTTGCCATGGGACATCCCTCCTTTGCGAAGGGGCTTCCATACTCCTTCAATATGTATTGTAGCGTATTTCCTGAGAAAATAAAAGAGGGTTTTTGTCTGAAATGCAAATTTTTTACAAACTGCGGCGCAAAACCGTCCCGGTAGACTCAGAAATTGGAACAATTCCATCCACCGGTCCATCCAGAAGTCCCAAACCGGCCGCAGGGGCCGGGAAAGCAGGGAAAAAAACAGAATGCCGCCGCCCAGACCTCCCAGCAGGATGAACCCCCGGAGCTGGCCATCCGACTGCCGCAGGACGAACAGAAAGACCGCCAGACCTACGGCCTGACAGTAGAGCAGGTCCAGCGGCGCCGTCAGTCGGGGGTGCCGCAGCCGTACCGCCCGCAGCAGGTCGTACAGGACCCCGGCGCCCAGCCCCAGCAGAATCGACAGGAGGAACGTGCGGAGCTGCTCTGTGACATGGATGGCCATGGCCTATCCGAACAGACGGCTGAAAAAGCCGCCCTGACGGTTCGGAGTGTCCTCATAAGAGATGGAGGTGATGCGGCCATCCACATACAACTCGCCCCCCTCTAAGGACAGTTTGCCGATGTGCAGGTCCTCCCCGGTGACGATCAGGGTCCCGGCGGAGGTGGTCATGATGACACCGCTCTCGTCGAAGCGCTCCACATCCTCCACGCCGGAAACGGTGAGATGCGCCCGGTCCATCAGCTCCAGCCGATGAGGGGTGACGGGCATATTGAAGTCATTGGTCATAAGATCCCTCCCTGCCCTCAGTGTATGCGGACAGGGAGGGAGATAGAAGAACTTATTGGATCTGCCGGTACAGGGCGGCGGCATCGCTTTGCCGCACGGTCTCCTGAACGGACAGCACCTCCACGGTGACGGTCCGTACGCCGAAGCGAAGGGTGATCTGATCTCCCTCCTTCACCTCGTAGGAGGCCCGGGCGGGCTTACCGTTGACGGTGACCAATCCATTGTCGCAGGCTTCGTTGGCCACGGTCCGCCGCTTGATGAGCCGGGAGACCTTGAGATATTTGTCTAAGCGCATGATGCTTCCTTTCTTGAAAAATGAAAAAGGGGGCGTAACGCCCCCTTTACGGTGTGAATTTATTCAGCCACAGCGTCCTTCAGAGCCTTACCGGCCTTGAACACGGGCACCTTGGAAGCGGGGATCTCGACAACTTCCTTGGTACGGGGGTTACGGCCGGTGCGGGCAGCGCGGGACTTGACCTCGAAAGAACCGAAGCCAACCAGCTGGACCTTGTCGCCTTCCTTCAGAGCGGCGGTAATGGCGTCCAGAGTAGCGGAGACAGCAGTCTCAGCGTCCTTCTTGGAAATTTCAGCGGCAGCGGCCACGGCGGCGATCAGTTCAGCTTTGTTCATGAGTATATCCTCCTGTAAAATAATTAAAATTCCATTTATCTTTTATCGCGTTTCCGCAATGAAGATCTTAGTTTTCTTTGGCTTGCTCCCAAAGAGCGATTTTTTCCGCTTCCGTATAAGCGTTCAGCGGACGGTCGGCGGCATCCGCCACCCGGCGGAACCGACCTTGGTATTTGTCACAGGCCCGGTGCAGAGCGTCCTCCGGGTCCACACCGGACATCTGGGCGATCTTGCAGAGAATGAACAGAGCGTCGCCCAGCTCCTCCCGGATGCCGTGAGGACTGTCCACAGGCTGTCCGGTCTCCACGGCCTGCCGCAGCTCGGCGGTTTCCTCATCCAGCTTGTCCAGCGCACCGGCAGCGGAGTCCCAGTTGAATCCGGCCTTTACAGAGCGGGAGACAATCTTTTCCGCCCGCCACAGCGCCGGCAGCGTATGGGGGACGGCTTCCACAGCGTCCGCCGGGGAGGTGAACCCCTTTTCCTTCTTTTTCTGAGCCTCCCAGCCCTCCAGCGCCTGTGCGCTGTCGGCGGCCTCGGCGGCACCGAATACATGGGTATGGCGGAACACCAGCTTCTGAGCCACGCCGTCCACCACGTCATCTGCGGTGAAACGGCCCTGCTCCTCTTCCATCACGGAATGGAACACCACCTGAAGTAGAACGTCCCCCAATTCCTCGCACATACCGGGGGTATCATTCCGGTCAATGGCGTCCAGCGCCTCGTAGGTCTCTTCCAGAAAATTCCGGCGGATGGACTGATGGGTCTGCTCGCGGTCCCAAGGACAGCCCTCGGGGGCACGCAGCAGGTGCATGATGGTGAGAAGATCCTCCCACCCATAGCGTTGTTTCCTTTGAAAATTTACCATATCTCCACTGCCTTTGCAAGCTATTTTATCCTGAAAACGTTGATATAACAGGATTTTTTATAAATCGTTCACTTCAAGCGCAAAAGTTTGGCTATTTTTTCGCCTTTAGGCAGAGCTTTTATGTCCTCTGCCCGTAAGATTCGCAGGGTAATGACCAGAACGCCGTATACCACTACACCGGCCAGAATGCCGCAGAAGGTAGCGAGGGCATTGGCACCGTAAGCGCTGTGGCCGCTAAGGACTCTGGCGACAAGACCGTACACAGCCCAAACGGCGGCGCCCATCACGGCGGAGGCTACGATGGGCTTTCCGAACAGCCGCGTGTACCGGGGCTTCTCCGGGGAGTATTTCCACACGAAGAAGAGGTTCAGTCCGCAGATGGTCAGATAGCAGCACAGGGTAGAAATGGGCGCGCCGTGGATGCTGATGTCCGGGTTGCCCACCAGAATGTAGTTCATGAC
>DXUR01000604.1 GCA_019417795.1 Clostridiales bacterium
TTAGGGGAAAATAGCGGAAATTATTCGGATAGCATTACTACTAATTTTTACTCTTGTTTTATTGCTGCAACAGAATATAACAGCAATCAATCGTCAGGTATTTTTCATAGGTAATTCATTTCTGTTATAATTCCATATACGGATTTTCAGAATCTACAAGTCCGACAATTGTTTTACAACCCCAAATCCGCGCTATTCGCATCTGGAGTTCATCCTGCGCAGCAAGTACACGCTCGCGATTGAAATCTGTAAAACCATCAATGGGAAAGAATATGTCTGTGGAAGCGGAAGTGATTTTTCCGTTTTCGCTTTGCCTCCAAGTCCAGCGGCGGGTACGCACCTGCTGTCCGATTGCATAAACCACTTCATCAAGGTCTGGAGTTTCATCTTTCTCGCCGCCAAACGCAAGGAAAGTATCATCTGGTCGTGCAAGGCGAATACAAATGTCTTCGCTACTCTTTCCTAAATCGTGTGCCCCCATAGGAAGTGTATATTTTAAGGATATGGCATTTCCCAAATCTACGACGGGATTGATATGCGGCACTCCTTTTCCTTTAACTATACGGGTGAACAAAGCTTCAATCGAACAAAAGTATTTATTGGGGTTGATATTCAAGGCTCGGAATGCTTCTCGATATGGTAAAATATCCGGATCTTCCTTGACTTTTCTTCCCTCAAAACGCTGCATTGCAGCTTGGATACTTTCATCTAAAAATTGTTCAATCTCTGGGTATGCGTTATTATTATCAATGCCTTTTGCCATAACAACACCAAAACAGGCACTCGGCAGTTCTTCAAAAATTTCTTTTTTAACAACGAATCTCATTTTATGCCCTTCTTATCTGCACTTGACCGGAATACATATTTCAGTCACAAATTTTTCACTGTCATTAGTAATGCCATAGTCTATGAGCGTGATTTCTCGCGAAAAACCAACAATCTGTATCTGTTCTTTTGTGATGTAGTCAAGGAGCTTTTCATAGTGCGCTGGAGCCTCTATATGACTGCCTCGAAAACGCAGCCGTACACAAAGTGCTTTGGGAAGAGTAATGGTTTCACCTGTATAAATGTCCTCTTGATCCAGTATTAGAAAAATGCTGTCATATCGATTTACTTTTGATTGCTGCAAATGTTCCGCGGAAATGCCAAGTCCGACCTTTCCAAGAAATACAACGGCTTCGGCATCAGATTGATCCAGCTTTCTAATCGGCACTTCCATATCAAGAGAGCCATGTACTTTCAGTGGAGCGTCTACCCAAACAATGCGACAGGACGGAAGCTCTATTAAGGAAACGGTATCCAAAGGCACACTTTGTGCGTCTCGCAGCCAATTTAAGCGGTGGTTAATCTTTTGTTCTATACGTTGTAATTCTTGTTGCTTTTTCAGGACTGCATGCTTTTGCTGTAACAACTTTTCCTCAATACGGCTGATATCCTTATTTTTGAGAAAGTCCTCAATCTCGGCCAAAGGCATATCCAATGCCCGCAAATACCTGATTGTGTTGAGTACTTCAAATTGTTCGGTGCCATAGTAACGATAGCCAGAATCTGAGGAAATGTATTCTGGTGTAAGCAAACCGATATGTTCATAGTGCCGCAAACTACTAACACTGATATGAAACAATTTTGACACTTCACCTATTGGGAAAAGATTTTTCCGATCCATATCTTACTCCTCCACCAGAACAAGCGTTGATTTGCGCCGTATGACTCCAAAGGCGATTAGGCAGATCACGACCGATAGCAGTGAGCCTGCCGCGGTAGCCAGTCCCATCGGGAGAAGCGTTGCCGGGAATAATTTTGAGGTCACATAAACGCCAGGCACACGCATCAATACAATGGCGAGAATATTGTGTAAAAACGACAGGCCGGATTTCCTGCATGCGCAAAAAAATCCGCTAAAACTAAAATGAATGCCAGCAAAAATACAGTCAAAAATGTAACCGCGCAGATACTGGCCGCCGAAACGGACCACCGCCGCTCCATCCGCAGTGCTGGGATCGGTGAACAGCGAAACGATGCCTTCCGCTGTAAACTGGATCGCGATAGAAGCAAGCACGCCAAAGCCTGCGGCGAGCATCACCGCATAGCGCAGCGTTTGAATGGCCCGCTCCGGTTTGCCCGCACCGATATTTTGCGCTCCCAAGGCAGAAACGGTAGACAGCATAGAGGAGGGAACCAAAAAGAGGAAACTGATCACTTTCTCCACAATCCCGACCGCCGCTGCGTCATTCAGTCCACGCTGATTGGCAATAATCGTGATAATAATAAAAGCAACTTGAATCAGGCCGTCCTGAAACGCAATCGGGATGCCGATCCCCAAAATTTTCCCCATGACCGCACGGCAAGGCTTGAAGTCGCTTTTTTTCAGAACGATGCTCCTGCGTTTCAAAATAACGGTAAGGGAAACAACTACACTGATTGCCTGAGAGAGAGTTGTACCAAGGGCTGCGCCCGCAGGCCCAAGGTGCAGCACACCCATAAAAAGATAGTCTAAAGCGATGTTGGCAGCACAGGCTGTGGCAATAAAGCACATCGGGCTTTTGCTGTCGCCCAACCCTCGAAAAATAGAACTGATGATGTTGTAGGATGTAATAAACGGAATCCCGATAAAGCAGATGGTCAAATAGGTGACCGTACCGCTCACCGCATCCGTTGGCGTAGACATGGCAACGACAATGGGATGAACAAGGGATAACAGGATGGCCGTAAGTGCAATGGAAACCACCAGAAACAATATTACCGTATTCCCGATGTTATGCGCTGCCTGTTTTCGATCTCCTGCCCCCACTGCCTGACCGACGCTGACGGT
>DXUR01000605.1 GCA_019417795.1 Clostridiales bacterium
ATCCTCGAAGGCACAGCGGCTTCCTTTTCTTCTGGGACGCAGAGCGGCTATATTTATATTATGTTTTCAAAGGAACATTACGCTGAAAAATCTGCACATGTCGCCAATTATGGAACTGTCGGATTTTTTGCCAGTACCCTAGCTTATGCGGTCCTGTACACGCTGATTGGCATCAAGGGTCTGCTTCTGGCAACGATTGCCGCAAACCTTGTTGCTGTCTTTACCTCTTTAAAAATCCCCAAGGAAACAGTGCAGCCCAGAAGTGAAACGCGCCAAAAGAAAAACATTCCCTATCCGCAGTTGTTTCAGCAGAAAAAGATATGGATGCTTCTAATGATTTTGGCAGCTTTGAACATTGGCCGCATTCTGATCAATTTCTTCTATGCGGAGAAGCTGCAGTTGTGCGGGATCAATGAAACCTGGCTCGCCGCAATTATTATGGGTTATTCTGCAATTCAGTTGCTGTCCGAACGGATTCTCGCCCGTACCAAGCCTGAACACTATAATCAAATGATGGCACTGTTTTTCATTCTGAGTGGAATAGCCCTTGGTGTGTTGGGCTTGGTCAATGTGCCGGTTTGGACTATCCTATTTATGCTGATCCTTCCGCTTTTTTTGGATATTCCATCCTATCTGCTGGGAGAAGTCCAAAACAGCATTGTAGATGCTGCCGGCAGGGAAGACAATCGCGCCGAGCTGCTTTCCGTCTTCAACATGGGCGTCAATGTTACTGAAATTTTTTATCTGTTTGGCTCATCACTACTGGTGAGCGCCGGGTCAACGGCTTGTTTTGTCATCCTCGGTGCTTTTATGACCGTAGTTGGAATTGGCATCTGTCTTTCTGTGAAGAGCGCATGGTTGCTTTCACTTCAAGAAAAAAAGAACGGCAACTAATTTTAGTCTACAATATCAAGAGGGCTTATATATGATGTCTGGATACATCTCCGATTGCCTAGGAGAAAATTTCAGTTGTATTCAACCCAAGCCAATATTACCTCAAAAATTCAATTGGGATGTCTTCATGGCCACACTGATTCCTACTGAAGGGTGTAATTTTCAGTGTTCATACTGCCACAAAAACCACCCGGCAGCCAGTATGACTCGTGACACACTGGACCGAATTGAGGAGTATATAACTGCACAAGCGCCGCGCTATAAACAGGTCATACTTGCATGGTTTGGAGGTGAACCTACTCTTTGCAAAGACACTGTGCTGGAAGTGTCCAACATTGTGCAAAATCTGCAGAAACAGTATGGCTTTCACTATGCTGCCAATATGACCACCAATGGTTATCTGCTGAATGACAAGCTATTTCGGCAGTTCTATCAGGCAGGGATCACCAGCTATCAAATTACAATTGATGGTTGGAATCACGACAAGACTCGGCCCCATGTATCCGGCAAGGGAACCCTGCAGACCATCATTAACAATCTGGCCTCTCTTTCCAAGTTGCCGCCGGCAGAGTATTCCTTTCATATCACGCTGCGCCACAATATTCTGGCCGACGATGAGGACTACAGTTGGTATGATTATCTGTACCGTCTGTTTGGGCATGACAAACGCTTCGCCGTACTTGTTCGTGCTGTTGGTGACTGGGGTGGTGAAGGCGTCCACAGTCTATCCATCCTTCATCAGGATACAAAAGATGTGTTGGTAGCAAAACATGTTGCATATCTGGATAAGATCGGGATGTCGTGTCATAACCACAGAAACGGAGCCCTTGCACAGGTGTGCTACGCTTCCTATCCACATAGCATGGTATTCCGGGCCAATGGAAAAATTGGCAAATGCACTGTGGCGCTTGACCACCCGCAAAACCAGTTAGGTTGGGTTGATCCCGAAAAAGGTATTGTGATCGACCCGGAGGTTAACTGCCGGTGGAGCTTTTCTGATCTGAAGCCCGAGTGTCGTAGCTGCCGGAATGTTTTGCGCTGCATGAATATGCAGTGCAAAAAGTCTGAAATTATTGATGGAAAGACAGTTTGCCTCTATAGAAAATCAGAATGTGTGTAATCAGTTAACTAACGCAAAACGATATGTTTATTCCTCATCCTGTGTGCTACAATTTGAATCAGAAAGAGCAAAGCACACAATCCACTGTTCATAGAGACAGATGGAACGATCACAGAAGAGGTGGAAATCATGAAGTATTATCTCAAAAAGTGCTGGCCCACTGTTACAGCGGCCTCCATCTGTATGGTTGTTGCCTATGGTTTGCAGGTCTGCACCAGTCTGGTACAGATTCAGATCACCCAGGGACTGCTGGACGGTGATCTGCGGGCTTTCACCATTCGGATTATTCTTCTTCTGCTGACCTGGCTGGCCGTGGTCCTTTGCCTGATTGCAGAGACCTTCTTCCAGGGCCGGGCCGTGCGCCGGATGAACAACGCTCTGCGCCGGGATATGGCAGCGGGCCTGTTGCACAAGACCCATCAGGAGTATCATAAGCAGGAGAGCGGCGAGTACCTCTCCCAGTTTACCAACGACGTGAACCAGATTGAGCAGATGGCCTGGACTCCGTTTTTCACCATCATGGGTTCTGCGGCACAGGTGGTGTTCGGCATCGTTGCACTGGCATCCATTCATTGGCTGCTTCTGGTGATTTCTCTGGTCATCGCATTGGTTATGATCTTCGTTCCTCGTCTGTTCAGCAAACGGTTGGGAACCGTTGGCACAGCCTGTGCCGCCAGCCAGGCTGACAGCGTCAGTAAAATCAAGGATCTGCTGGCAGGTTACGATGTGCTTCGCTTCTTTGGCAAGGATGAACGGTTTACCAGCGGAGTCGATGCAGCCAGCGACAGCATGGAGC
>DXUR01000606.1 GCA_019417795.1 Clostridiales bacterium
GCCGTGTTCATCGAATCCGACGAACACGGCGTTGTGGTATTCCTTTGTCCCGTCCTTGGATCTTTCACAACTCTCGTAGATGAGCTTCTTGCGCACGAAGGCATTGAGTATCTCACGGTCAATGCACCGCTTTTGCAGCAGGTAGGCATAGACACGGCGCATGGACTCACTCTGCGGTGGGAGTGCGAAGGGCTTTGCAGGCTCCGGCTCCTTCTCCCTTGCCGCAGGGTAGCTTCCGCCGAGATCATCGCCGAGGAGCAGAGACATGGCGTCCGGGTAGCTGATTCCATAGAACTGCTTGACGAAGCTGATGGCTCTGCCGCCCTGCTCGGTGGCATGGTCGAACCACTCGCAGCCGCGGATGGTGATGCTGTGGTCGCTGGCAAGGCGTTTGTCCCTGCCGGATGTGATGAGCTTTTCTCCTCGGCGGCGGAGGAACTCCTCCAAGTCCACCGATGCGGCTCGTTCTTTCTGCTCGGTTGTAAACGGAATGTACTTTGACATAGTCCCTCCCTTATTGTGTCTGTTGCGTCAGTCCGCGATCCTCATGGTCATCCGCCTTGTGTCCCATCGCCATACGCTTCTCCTGCAGTCTGCGGCGACGCTTCTTGTCGATCTGCATTCCTGCATAGATGGCAGGCTGGGCGGCGTTTTCGCGGAATATGCGGCTCATCTGATGGAGCATCCGAAGGATAGCGGTTCCCGCCGCCGCACCGGAGAAGTCCTCCTGATGGTCAATGAAATATTGAGCGTAGGTGTTGCCCTGTGCCGCTGCCTGTGCGAAATAGCGCAGAGCTTCTTCGCGGTCCACTTGCACCTCTTGCCCCAGCAAATAGAGCTTTCCCAGCGTGTATTGGGCAAACGAATTCCCTTGGGTGGCAGAGCCCTTCAGAAGCTGAATGGCCGCATCTATATCCTTTGGCACACCCTCCGCGCCGGTGAGCAGCAGCTTGCCGAGCCGGTATTGCGCGTATGGATCGTTCTGCTCCGCTGCCTGCCGCAGCCAGTGAAGGGCCTGCAGGAATTGCTCCTGCTCCAGCAGCAGTTTGCCCAGCGCGTATGTGGAGCAAGTATTACCGGCCTCCGCCGATTTTTGAAACCACTCTGCCGCTGCTTTTCGGTCAATCGATATGCCAAGCCCGTCCTGATATGCCTTTCCCAGCTGGTGTGCCGCGATGGTATAGCCCTCCTCCCATAGACGGCGGAGGGTGACCCGTGCCGCGGCTTTCTCGCCGGGGTCCGACTCCAAGTCGTGCAGCACCTTTTTTGCCCTGCGGTAAGACTGTGCTTGCTGATGGCTCATCCGCTCCGCACTTGGATCTGGAGGCACGGGCGGTTCTTCCGGCTCCGGCGCATCCTGCATGGCATCATCCTCAAAGGTAAAGTGCATCTCCGAGAGCCGGAGTGTTTCCCGGATGACCATGTTGCGCACGGTCTTGAACTCCTTTTGCTGCGACAGCGGTACACGCTGCGGCGGAGTCTGATTATAGTCAACGCAAAGCTGCTCTCGGAGATCCTGCCATAGAGCATAGGCGGACGACACTCTCTCGTCCTTTGCCAGTTCGTCCACGATCTCATCCACGATGCGCTTGACACGGGGCGGCAGATAACCGTAGACCTTTTTGCCGCTGACCTCCCGAAGCCGCTGGGCGAGATCCGTCACCAACAACTCCAGCTTATCACTTTGCATAGTACCGGTTGCCATCTGCTCGATGAGTGCTGCCATCCGTGCTTCCGCTTCCTGCTGGAGAAAACTCCGCTGTTCATCCTTCTGCTCATAGATGTGCAGGCGGTCGTTCCGGTAGATCGTGCTGACCAGCGCGGACTTGATGCTGCGGATACCTTGCCGGGAGAGGTAGCCCTCCTTCGGATCGGTTGAGAAGAGTACCATGTGAACATGGATGTGCTTCTCCTTTTCGTGCATAGCTGCGTACCAACGAAGGCGGTCCGGGTGGATCTTATAGCCCTTGGCGATGTCGGTGATAGATGCGTTGATGAGCTCCTGCCAGTTTTTAAGGTCGGTATAACCCAGCCGCTCTGCATTCTCGCGAGAGAGGGAGATAATCGGTGTCCACACATTTCCCGTGTGCTGCGCTACCTCCGCAATAGCGTTCTCCAGCGATGGCACCTTGCCATGGGCATTCCACAAGCCATGCTCGCCCAACGCTTTTACGCCGGGGCGGTTTGCGACATAGTCAAGATAGTTTTCCCGGCCATCCATGGGCTCGATAAAGTCCTCGTGGATCTGCGCGATGAGCGCAAAGGCAGTCTGCCGGTTGGGTGTGTTTGCATATCACGATGTTGTCACCGCCAACGGAAATGGTCTTCGCCGCCTGATAAATGCTGTACAGCTCCGGGTGAATACCGGAGAGGCGAATGGCGTGGAAGTCGAAGCCGCTGCTGTCGAAATGCCAGAGGACTCTTTGCCAAAGCTCCTCATCGGCGGTAAGCAGAAACAGTGCAGCTGTATTGCGCCCGGACATACCGTAGCAGCGGTTTTTCCAATGCGTCCATCGTTCTCTGTGGGCATCACTGAGGAAGAAGTGAAAGGACTGCCGGTTCAGCTCATCTCGCAGCCGTCTTTGCAGCGGGCGGAACATCCTCCCACCGAAGCACTCCCGCGCCAGAGCGTTTAGCTTCACCACGCCGGCCTCGATGCGCTCCTCCAGACAGACGCATTCATTCAGGTGGCAGGGGTGTCCGCTGTCGTATCTCGTGCAGTCTTTGCAGCGCACATCGTCGGCACTGTAGCGAAAGCTGCTGCGGATGCGTCCGCTTCTGCGAGGCTGATGACGGGGTGGCGTCA
>DXUR01000607.1 GCA_019417795.1 Clostridiales bacterium
GTGTAAAGCCCTTCCGGCTCCTCGCCCATTTTTCCGCACTGCTCAAATACCCGGTCCCGATATGTATTCAGGGCCCTGTCCGCCGTGGATGATTGCCGGATGCCGTTTCGGTATTCATCCAGCTTTTTCAAAAGCAGCTGCGGATCAAAGCTGCTGTTTTCCGCACGATCCAAATAGGTGCTGTCATCATTTAGGGCAGAGGCCGTATAGTCTGCGTCCACCAGACAGGAAAACAGCATCCGGGTATACAGCATGGACTCCAATTCAGCAATGGGCGGAGCGGAAAGCATCGGCGGTTTGAAGGAAGGAAAGTCTTTCCTGAATGCGGCGTTTGCCGCTTGCAGCTGCTCTGTATCTTCGATGGCAGGCGTCTTTCCGCCGTTTCCGCAGGGCCTTTTGCGCGGATCGGCAACGGCGTGCAGTTCGCTACGGATCTCGTCGTAAGCCACAAGACCGTTATGATGGCCGTTGACCGCCTCGATGACCGGGCGGGCGCCAACGCTGCCCCTGTAAATGGCTTCCAAATAGCACGCGCCGCCCATGGCGTGGTCAATTCCAACTCGAGTACCGCCGAGTACCTCCTGAAACGCCTGAGAGTACTTTCCGAAATCATGCGTCTGTCCCGCCAGCTTTGCGGCCGTGGCCAGACCCATGGGCGTCCCAAACTTCTGGGCAAGCTCCGCAACTGCCTGTAAGTGCTCTTTTACCGTCTGCTGATACCCCTGCGGATTTGGAGATTTCGCGTAATAGATCATGTCATCATCCATGATAGCTCCTGTTCCATTCGGCGTCGACCCTCAGGGCAAACTGTTCTTCAAACCTAAGATGGCTATCAGCAGCCGGATTGTTCAGTTGGTGCTCAAATCAAGGGTTCCTCCGAAAATTGTTCAAGGAACTCCAAGGCTTCGGCCACCTCCGGGTCCAGTTCAATGTCGACCCGCACGGAATCGTTTTTTTGCGGGGGTTTGTCTGGCTGCATGGCCATGAGCTGCAAGGCGGCTTTCTGGCTGGCGTTAAAACCGATGGCATCCCCAACTGCGGCGCCAAAAGGCATAGCGTTCCAAAAGTCCATAATACCCCTCCTTTTTTACAGTATAGCGGTTAAAAGGCGAGAAAACAAGGCCGGTTCAATTGAAATGACTGTGTGGAGGCTATTCAGCTCCGGCTTGACGGGTATGGACTGGTGATGGTTCTCAGCGTATGACCTTCCGCGACAGCAGTACCAAGAAGTAACTTGTGGAAGTGACGCCGAGGAAAGCTTCTGCCAGAGACACCATTTTTGTAATGGTATTCAGCGGAAATAAATCGCCGTAGCCAACAGCGAAAAAGGTTATCCCGCTTGCGTAGATATGCTCAAGCCACGTGCTTGCGCCATGGAAGGACAGAAAGGGTGCGCAATAATATAGCGTACCAAACAGCACGATCACCGCAAGGATCACCAACAGCATTCTGAATGGTTTGGTCCCATAGCCGCTTATGCCATCGAGCATATATCGCCCTGCCTTTTTCAGACGATTCCGCTCACATTTCGTTTTAGATCTCTGAAAATAGAGATGGCAGATGTCCTCATTCTCATACTCGCCGGTTTGCCTGAAATTCTCTTTTAACATGAGCAGCTGCGCGGGATCGCTGGAGGATGCGGCGGTAAGCGGTGGAATTGCGGATACAAAATTCGTGAAGCAGATCCTTCCCGTATTGATCGTCCCGGAAAGGGTGAGGGTTTGGGCTTGCGGCACAGAGAGCTTCCATACAGCCGCGTTTATGCAGTCATCTATATGGAGCTCCTGTATATGGCCGCCGATCTCGGCATACTCGAGAAATTTACACCGCTGAAACGTTAAGGAATCAATATGTGCCTCTCTGATATCCACGGTGTCGATTTCCGCATTTGTTATCGTGACGGTATTTGCCGCGGCTTTCACAAAACAGATCTCTTTAAATGTAGTGGGAAGAGGATCTAATGAAATAGTCGTGTTGCTGGTTTTGGCGCATAAGAAATTCAGGGAAAGGCTTTGCGACATCAGCATCGTATCTATTTTTACGGTATCCGCTTTTATATAACTGAAAGAAATTTCCGGAGAAAAGTACGGATTTCCTCCGCACGCGATCATTCCAACAGAAATATTGGAATGATCAAAGCGCGCAAAATCGAATACAAGATTTCCCTGTTCAACGCTTAAATTGCAAAGATCCAGATTGAGGTTGAAAAAGCCCGAATAGGAAAAATCCATATCACCCTTTTTCAGTTTTGACTGCATGATGTGGAAGTAAGCCGGTTCCCCGTGGTTATTCAGCAGGGCGCACCGCGCGGAAAAGCCTTCACGTTCCGTATAGGGAAGTGATTCCACCTCATAAGGCAGTTCATCCCCAAGCCATGCGAAGTCATCGATGTATGTATAATTTAAATTGATCTCTTTTCCGGCAGAATAGTACTCGGCCAGCTTTTCGTAATCAGGGAGCTGTAGCTGTGCGATTTGAGTAACATGACCAGCCTCATCCTTTTGGTAAATCGCTGCACTGATGCCGGAGCCGACATTTGAAACCGTTGACGGGTAGATGCCTTCCGTCTGTCTGTTTGTGATTTTCTTCTTCCAGATCCAAAACTCCTGATTTGGATTTTCGACTTTTTCAACAAAAATTTGCATGATACGCTCCTTGCGGCCTTTGTAAAAATGATTTGCGCGTGGGTGAAAAGACGGCCAATATGACGGTAACGGGACGCATGCGCGTCCCGTTACCGTTGTTTTCTATGCGGTTTTGCGCGGCGCGGACGGCGCGGGGCAGGGGGGGGAGATCAGCCGTCCAG
>DXUR01000608.1 GCA_019417795.1 Clostridiales bacterium
GTCCAGCAGCATGATATCCATGAGGTTAGCCGTCACGCGGGTGGTGAGGATACGGCCCTGGAAGCCCTGCTTTACCAGCATGGGGACCCGGCCGGTATGGTCGATATGGGCATGGGTGATGAGCACGAAGTCGATACTGCCGGGATGGAAGGGCAGGGCTTCATTGTTCACCTCGTCACGCCCTTGCTGCAAACCGCAGTCGATCAGGATGTTTTTGCCGTTGACCTCCAGACAGTGACAGCTGCCGGTCACGCACTGGTCAGCGCCGTAAAAGCTCAGCTTCATAATGGGCCTCCTTCTTTTTTCGTCCGGGTTTTCCGCGTTGTTCTCCTGTTAAGATCATCTTAACACAAGGCCCCGGAAAGCACAAGAAAGGTTTCGTGAACTTCTCCGGTCATTTTGCCGGGTTTGCCGGAATATGCCGGAACTTTTTTTATTCTCTCACGTCTGTTATAATAGAGAAGTATAGAATCTGTTTTGTAATTATCGAAAGGAGCGGTCTTCATGAAGAACGTGTTCACCTTCTGCTGTGCCCTGTGCCTGCTGGCCCTCACCGCCTGCGGCTCTGCCCCCAAGATCAGTGTAGAAGCATCTGATCTGGAGGTCAACAACCATGAGGGCGTCACCATGACGGTGGTGGATGGCTCTACCTATCCGGGGCAGGTCGAGGTGACGATCCTCAACACCACGGACACGGAGATCGACAGCGGCAACAGTGCTGATTTCTTCCTTCAGGTAGAACAGGACGGCCAGTGGTATGATCTGGAAGAAAATGGAGACTTTGCCAACACGGCAGAAGCCTATATCTTTGAAAAAGACATGCCGAGGGAGATGGCCTTCCAGTGGGCTGGCCGCTACGGCTCTCTGGATACCGGCCACTACCGGGCGGTCAAGTGGTTTTCGAGTTTCATGAAAACGAGACGGAACAGGACAAGCGGGTCGTGGATTTTGCGCTGGCGGCGGAATTCGACATTAAATAGTCTTGCTTCCGGCTTTCCGTTCCCCGATTCTGACGGCTGCAAAAAGCTGTTAAACGATTATTCTCTCAGCCGCGCAGATATTTTGTAAACTTTTTTCGTATCTTTCCCATTTTTCTTTGCAATCCCGGAGCGAATATGATATAGTATGCTTGTTTTATTGTGGGTGCTTATGTGCGCACCCACTTATACATGGTATATTTTCCTTCCGCCCGGAAACGGACGGGAGTGCGAAAGGATGTTTTATAACCTATGGGACTTTTGAAATCCATCTTTGGTGATTACAGCTCCCGGGAGCTGAAATCCATCTACCCCATTGTGGACAAGATCGAGGCGCTGGGCGATGAATACAAGGCCCTCACCGATGCAGAGCTTCAGGCCAAGACCCCGGAGTTCAAGGAGCGTCTTGCCAACGGCGAGACCCTGGATGACATTCTGCCGGAGGCTTTTGCCACCGTGCGGGAGGCCGCGGACCGTGTGCTGGGTATGCGCCCCTACCGGGTGCAGCTGGTGGGTGGCATCGTGCTGCATCAGGGCCGGATCGCCGAGATGAAGACCGGCGAGGGCAAGACCCTGGTGGCAACGCTGCCCTCCTACCTCAATGCGCTGACAGGCAAGGGCGTCCATGTGGTCACAGTCAACGATTACCTTGCCAAGCGCGACTCCGAATGGATGGGCAAGGTCCACCGCTTCCTGGGTCTGAAGGTGGGCCTCATCATCCACGGCCTCACCGCTCAGCAGCGCAAAGACGCCTACGCCGCCGACATCACCTACGGCACCAACAACGAGATGGGCTTCGACTACCTCCGCGACAATATGTGCATCTACTCCAGCGAGCTGGTGCAGCGGGGCCACAGCTTCGCCATCGTGGACGAGGTGGACTCCATCCTGATCGATGAGGCCCGTACTCCCCTGATCATCTCCGGTCAGGGCGAAAAGTCCACCCAGATGTACGATATGGCGGAGATGTTCGTCTCCCGCCTGAAGAAAAAGGTAGTTGTGCAGGTGGACGATAAGGAGGAAGAGGACTCCCACATCGATGCCGACTATATCGTGGACGAAAAGGCCAAGACAGCCACCCTCACCGCTTCCGGCATTGCCAAGGCGGAGGAATTCTTCCATGTGGAGAACCTGTCCGATCCCTCCAACGCCACGCTGAACCACCACATCAATCAGGCTTTGAAGGCCCACGGCACCATGAAGCGGGATATTGACTACGTGGTGAAGGACGGCGAGGTCATCATCGTGGACGAGTTCACCGGCCGTCTCATGTTCGGCCGCCGGTACTCCAACGGTCTCCATCAGGCCATCGAAGCCAAGGAGCACGTCAACGTCAACAGTGAAAACAAGACCCTGGCTACCATCACCTTCCAGAACTACTTCCGTCTGTACGATAAGCTGTCCGGTATGACCGGTACCGCCATGACCGAGGCAGAGGAGTTCGGCACCATCTACAATCTGGACATTGTGGAGATCCCCACCAACCGTCCCAACCAGCGTGAGGACCACCACGACGTTGTGTATAAGACCGAGGCGGGCAAGTTCCGGGCGGTCATCCAGCAGGTGAAGGAGTGCCACGAGAAGGGCCAGCCCGTTCTGGTGGGTACCGTGTCCATCGAGAAGAACGAGCTGCTGAGCCACCTGCTCCAAAGGGAAGGCATTCAGCACAATCTGCTGAACGCCAAAAACCACGAGAAGGAAGCCGAGATCGTGGCTCAGGCCGGTAAGCTGGGCGCCGTCACCGTGGCCACCAACATGGCCGGCCGTGGTACGGATATCATGCTGGGCGGCAACGCCGAGTACCTCTCCCGGGCCGATCTGGTGAAGG
>DXUR01000609.1 GCA_019417795.1 Clostridiales bacterium
GAGAAAGACCTCGCCCCCGGCGGAGGCCGCCCCGCACAGGTAAGTGGCCGCCGCGATGCGGTCCGGCAGAATGGTGTAAGTACCGCCGTGGAGAGGCCGTCCGCCCCGGATCACCACCGTGGATGTGCCCGCGCCGGTGATCTCCGCGCCGCAGGTATTCAAAAAGCCTTGCAGATCTTCAATTTCCGGTTCTCTGGCGGCGTTGGAAAGCACCGTGACGCCCTCCGCGCCGCAGGCCGCCAGCATCAAATTTTCCGTGGCCCCCACAGAGGGGAACCCCAGCACGATCTCCCGCCCCGTCAGCTTTGCCGCCTTGCAGTGCAGGGTGCCGCCGGTATCGTCGATCTCCGCCCCAAGTGCCCGGAGGCCGGAGAGGTGCAGGTCGATGGGCCGGGGACCTAATTCGCAGCCGCCGGGGCTGGTGAGGCTTGCCTCCCCGCACCGGGCCAGGATCGCCCCCAGAAAGATCACGGAGGACCGCATCTCCCGCATCAGCGCGTCGGGAACATCGCAGCCGGTCATCCCGGCGGTGTCCACCTCCAACACATCCCCCCGCCACCCGGCCTTGCAGCCCAAGGCTTGCAGGATACGGATGGACGCCTCCACATCCCGCAGACGGGGACAGCGGCGCAGCTCCACGCTTCCGCCGGTGAGAATGGTAGCTGCCAGAATGGGCAGCACGCTGTTTTTCGCTCCCTGTATGGTGACTTCCCCTTGGAGGCGGTTCCCGCCCCGGATCAGCAGTCGGCTCATATTATTGGTCCCTCCCGATGAAAATGGTATCACGGGCCATTCTATGGGGAGAGAGCAACTTCGGTTCCTGCCGCCGCTTTATCAAAAGGGCTAAACGCCTGCCGTTTTCTCGGATACAGGGCGCTTTCGCCGTCTGTTTTTCGGTTTCTTTGATACTTTATCACGGCGATGGGCCGGTGTAAAGTCCGAAACAGTAAATTTACAGCAACTCCTGAACGGTTTCGTAAATTCGCTGGGCCGCATCCCGGATACCCAATTCCGCCATGGCCGACGCCATGGCTTCCCGCCGGGCGTCATCATGCAAAATGCCTGCTGCCGTCTGAAACAGCGCCTGCCCGGAGGAATCCTGCTCCAGCAAAACCTCCACGCCGCCGTGGGTCTCCAGCGCGCGGGCGTTTTTCTCCTGATGGTTGTTGGTCACATAGGGGGATGGCACCATGATGGCCGGCACACCCAGCGCCGTCAGCTCACTGACGGTGGAGGCTCCCGCCCGGCAGATCACCAGATCCGCCGCCCGCATCACCGGTGCCATGTCGTAGATGTATTCCCGGACCTGCAGGGAGGGGTGGTCCTTCAGGTCCACGCCCTTCTCCGCCAATGCCTTCAGCACGGCAGCATATCCGCTCTTGCCCGCGCCGTGGATATGATGGAACGGCTCCTTCCCCGCCTCCAAAGCCAGCATATCCGCCATTTGTGCGTTCATACCGGAAGCACCCAGAGACCCCCAGAAGGAGACGATCAGCGGCCGTCCGTCATTGACGCCCAGCTTTTCCTTGGCCGCCTCCTTGGTCAGGGTGAAGAAGTCCTCCCGGACCGGGGTGCCGGTGACGGCCACCTTCTCCGGGTGCTTGTAGTGCTGGCGGCAGGATTCAAAGCCTACCATGATCCGCCCGGCGTAAGGCTCCAGCAGCTCCGTGGTCAGTCCCGGCACGGCGTTGGACTCATGGACCGCCGTGGGGATGCCCATTTTGGCGGCGGCCTTCACGGTGGGATAGCTGGCATAGCCGCCGGTTCCGATCACCGCGTCAGGTCGAAACTCCTTCAAAATAGCCCGGGCCTCTGCCGGGGAGCGGACCATATTGTAGAGGGACACCAGATTGTGCTTGATCTCCGCCAGCTTGAGGGAGCGGTGAAAGCTGGAGATGTGAACGGTACGGAATTCGTATCCCGCCTTGGGGATCAGGTCCTTTTCCAAGCCACGCTCCGCCCCCACGAACAGTATTTTGATCTGCGGGTTCTTCTCCGCCATCAGCTGCGCCACGGCAATAGCCGGGTTCACATGGCCCGCCGTGCCGCCGCAGGTGAAGATCACCCGGTCAATGCGCTTTTCCACCAGCAGCGCCCCTTTCCAAAAAGATGTCAAAACAGGCCAAAAAGGCAGGTGTTTACCCTGCCTTTGTTGGCTTCATTTGCCTGGATACGCTCAGGATCACGCCCATCTCCGCCAGCTGGATAAGCAGGGCGGTGCCACCGTAGCTGAAAAACGGCAGAGAAATGCCGGTGGTGGGGAGCAGTCCCGTCACCACGCTGATGTTCAAAAACACCTGTACCGCCAGCTGCGTGGTAAAGCCCACCGCCAACAGCGTGCCGAACCGGTCACGGGTGTGGAGGGCGATCCAGTAGCCTCGAAGGATCAGCGCCGCGAACAGCAGCATGATGATCCCCGCGCCCACCAGACCCAATTCCTCGCAGGCGATGGAGAAAATGAAATCGTTGTGCTCCTCCGGCAGAAACAGGAACTTCTGCCGGCTCTTGCCAAGACCCAGTCCCCACAACCCGCCGGAGCCAATGGTAATGAGGCTCTGGGAAAGCTGATAGCCCTTATCCGCGGCATCTGCCCAAGGGTCCAGCCAGTATATAACGCGGGATTTGTTATAGCCGATGACAAATAAAGCCACATACACCATGCCAACCGCCGCGCCAGCGGCAGTACCTACCCAGATCCAGTTGATGCCGCCCACCAGCATCATAGCCGCCCCCGCGCCCAAAATCAGCAGTGCGCCGGAGAGGTGCGGCTCCTTACCCACAAGGCCCGCCGTTAAAACGAG
>DXUR01000061.1 GCA_019417795.1 Clostridiales bacterium
AATCCATTGGACTTCTTCCAAAATGTCTCTACATCATACCCGACAGACTGGATAAACCCTTGCGCTTGCATGTCGTCCGGTGACAGCGTTTTATCAAAGTCATAGCAAATTGCCAGTACAGGCTTTTCCTCTTTGCGCTCTCTTTTGTACTCAGTACTCATGGAAACCCTCCCTTATAATTGATTATCCGTTAGATCCTGTCAAAGTGGTTGACAAGTCCCCAGTATTTGTTTATTATAGCACAAAAATGGGAAGAATAAAAGATTTTAGTCAGACACAATTCGACATTTGGAATGTTGTTCTTACGCCATCGCAGCAGAGCAGAAGGCCCGTGTCACCTACGACAACATCCTACGCCTTTCCGACGATCCCGATGTCAACGATGCCATCAAGTTCCTCCGGGAACGGGAGGTTGTCCACTTCCAGAGATTTGGCGAGGCGCTGCGTCTGGCCAAGGAGCGGATGAACAGCAAAAACGTCTATTATCTGAACCCCAGCTTTGATACACCGTCCAAATAATAAAACAGACCGCCGCTCTGAGAGCGGCGGTCTGTTCATGCTTTCAGAAATACGGAATCTTCCGCGCAGAAAGGTCTTGGCAAATTTTTGAGATAATTGACCGTCTTTTTGCACTGCCGATCAATTTGTTCACCATCTTGAGGATCATGCCCCTTATCAATTCCCATCCACTTGACCTTTTCCGAGTATCGGCCTGTCGCCTTGATGACAATGGTGGATTCCTCGCGTATGCGCCATCTCCCCTTCTTGACATTTTTGCAATCTTCGCTACAATAAATTTGGGGGGATTGTTATGCGTTTCAAGGATGAAATGAAAGACTTTCTGACTTCTGTGCCGGGAAAGCTCCTTCTTTTTCTTTTCGGAATTGAAGTAATCACTCTCATCTGGCTTTTCCAATGGCCATAAGAAATTAAAACTAAGGAGCGATCACCATGACAGACGGGTTCAAAATACAATGATCGTCTTTCTTATTGCATTATTTTTGGCTGGCTTATTTTATATCAACCTTTTATTCTAACCGCTTAATTTACTAAGCTCATCCGCCCGGATGTGCTTATTTTTTTGCCTTGCGGCTCAAATCGAATCATCCCGCCCTGCCGCAGGTCGCGGGTGAAACGGCTGACCTCCTTTGATCACGATCAGGTCGATCTGCCCCAACAATCCCAACATTAATGACACTATTAAGTTTCTCCGGGAACGGGAGGGATCCACTTCCTGAGATTTGGCAAAGCAAAGCGCACTGGATGGAACCGAATGAAAAGAACTACTGACAAAAAGACATCCAAGGATCAAATTTCTTGGATGTCTTTTGCTATTCACGGTTCCGTACCTCTGCAAACGGTGCATCATGGTGTCACTCTAAATGTTTACATCTACACGCTGCTTGGCGGCCCATGCGATCACAAAGGTGATGACCTGCGCGACCGGCGTGGCAAGCCAGACACCGGTCAGCTTCAGCATTGGCGGCAGGATCAGAAGCATCAGCAGCGTACAGACCGGCTCAGCATATACGAGAAGGTAGGAAAGTCCATTCTTTTCCGTTGCGTAGAAGTAAGATGTTGTAATACGGACAAACGCCAGAAACAGCAGCGTTGCGAGAAAAAGTGGGAGATACCGGATGACCCCGGCGTTTGCCTCTGTCGAAGCGCCAAACAGCGTGCCGACTTTTGCTCTTGCAAGATAGACACCGATCGTGCAGACTGCCGTGATCGCAGCAGCGGTCAGATAGGCCAGCTTTCGGACAGCCTGAACGGAAGATCGGTCATCCTTTCCGTAATACTGGCTGATCAGCGGCTGACTGCCGTCGCCTACTCCTTGCAGCAGCAGATAGAGGATCGCGGTAATATAGCCGATACAGCCGTAAACCGCAACTGCCTGCTCATCCCCGTACAGAAGCAGAAAGCGATTTATGAGGAGCATCGTGATGATGGAAGAAAAGGTCAAACCAAAGGGCGAGATCGCGACGATCAGGACATTTTTCCAAAGCCTGCATAGCTCCCGTAGTTCCGGCAGGCAAAATCCGCTCTTTTTTACAAGGAAGAAAATGACTGCCACGATCATAGTCACGGCCTGTCCGATAATGGTCGCCCATGCAGCGCCGGCCATTCCCCAGCTCAGGGCCCACACGAAAACATAGTCCAAAGCAATATTCGTTGCAAAGCCGAAAGCCATGGCTATCATGGCAACCGTTGCCCCGCCCATATTGCGGATAAATGGGACGAAGCCGGTTGCCAAAAGCTGAAAAACAGCGCCCAGCGCGATTACCTGGGCATACATGACACAGAGCGTGAGCATATTGCCTCTTGCACCCAGCAGATGAAGAATCGGCTGGGCAAAAGCAAATAGGATCGCCGTCAATAAACCGGCAGTCAGCAGCATCAGCAGCGTTGTTCCGGAAAAGCACTCCTGACGCTTTTGGGTTTCCCCCTGCGCGTTCAGGATCGTAAAGCGAATCGCTCCCGACAGGCCAAGGCCCGTACCGACCGCTCCGATCAGCGCGGAAATCGGATAGCCCAATGTGATGGCGGTCAATCCTGTATCACCGAGGCTTTGCCCGATAAAGAACCCATCGACAATGGTGTAAACCCCCGACAATGCGAATGCGAGGATGGACGGAATGACATAGGAAAAGAATTTCTTGTTCAGTGCGGTGTTCATTTACCTGTGTCTCCATTTCTTGTTCAAAAACAAGATTGAATAGTGTGATGGCGTCCGTCATCTGCTTCATACGCTCTGCGCCCATACATTTCAACCCGCATACCCCACGAGGGGGCGACAGCAAAAGTACACAAATTCCTTGTGAAGCTTTGCAACAAGGAGGCAATACAAAGACAGGCTTACACAAAATGCTGCTTTCGATAGGCGTCCGCCTGATCCAGCAGTTCGCTGGCACTTTCCAGCAGCGCGGGCGTTACCTGACTGCCGCCGGTAATCCGAGCCAACTCCGCTTTGCGGGCCTCCCGGTCCAATTGGATGACTCTTGTGAACGTCCGTCCCCCGCTCTCCCCTTTTTCCACGGAAAAATGGGTGTCTGCCATTGCGGCCAGCTGTGGCAGATGGGTCACGCAGAGTACCTGCTTGTGCCGGGCCACCTGAGTCAGCTTTTCCGCCACCTTTTGGGCCGCGCGGCCGGAAACGCCGGTATCCACCTCGTCGAATACCAGCGTGGCAATGGACTCCTGCTCCGCCAGCACGTTTTTCAGGGCCAGCATGATCCGGGCTAACTCGCCGCCGGAGGCGATCTTAGCGATGGGCCGCAGGTCCTCTCCCGCGTTGGCGGACATCAGGAACCGGATCACGTCGCAGCCGTCGGCGGCAGGCTCTTTTTCCGTGAATTCGATAGCAAAGCGAACTTTGTTCATGTCCAGATCCCGTAGTTCCGACTGAATTCGCTGCTCCAGCGCTTGGGCAGCCGCTTTCCGTTTTTGGGTCAGTTCCGCGCCGGCGGCACGGACAACAGCCTCTGCCTTTTTCAATTTGCCGTTCAGTAGGATCAGGGTATCGTCCGCCGTCTCCATGGCGTCCAGTTCACTGCGACACTGTTCCAGATAGGCGATCATGTCCTCCACAGTGGCGCCATATTTCTTTTTCAGGCGGTAAAGCTGGTCGGTCCGGGCCTCCGCGGCATCCAACTCCGCGGAAGAAAAGGCAAATTCTGCCCGTTTATCCCGAATCGTCTCGGCAAGGTCATATACTTCACAGCGAATGGATTCCAACCGTTTGTATAGCTCACCCAATTCATCGCTGAGGGTACGGATGCCCCGAAGGGCCTCCTCTGCCTCCCGGATGGCTGAGACCGCGCCTGCACCGTTGTCATCGCCGCTGAGACAGTAATCGGCCCCGGACAGGGCGGCAATATACTTCTCACCGTTGCGCAGCAGCTCCCGCCGGGCGTTCAGTTCCTCCTCCTCGCCGGAGATCAGCTCCGCCCGCTCCAACTCGTCGATCTGGAACCGGAGGGAATCCATGCGCCGGGCTTTCTCCGCCTCATTCATCTGCAAGGATCGAATTTGATCCCGGATAGCCGCCATGGCGTTGTAGGCGCTGCGGTAGGCAGCCAAGGGGGCCTCCATCCGCCCGAAGCGGTCCAGATACGCGCCATGCTGTTCCTCATCCAAAAGCTGCTGGCCGTCGTGCTGGCCATGGATGTTCAAAAGCTCTCCGCCGATCTGGCGCAGTTGGGTAACAGTCAGAGGGCGGCCATTGGCGCGGCAGACGTTCTTGCCGTCCCCGCCGATCTCCCGCTGCAACAGCAGATTACCATCCTCGTCAGGTGTGACGCCGTTGTCAGCCAGTCCCGGCAGTGTGGACGGGACCTGAGAAAAAACGGCGCTGACAAAGGCCTTGTCCGCGCCGGTCCGGATCAGCTCCCGGGAGGCCCGTCCGCCCAAAACGGCGCTCATAGCGTCGATCACAATGGATTTGCCGGCGCCGGTCTCGCCGGTCAGGGCGTTGAAGCCGGGGCGGAAGGATATATCCGCAGACTCGATCACCGCGATATTTTCAATATGAAGCAATTCCAGCATGTTCCGCGTCTCCCTTCGGAATGGGTTTCTGCCGGTGGTTTACAGCATTTCCCGGATCTCCTGGCAGAAGGTCTCCGCACAGGCGTTGTCCTTCATGACCACGAAGACCGTGTTCTCCCCTGCCAGCGTGCCCACCATGCCGTTGACATCCATGTGATCCAGGGCCTCGCAGGCGCCGCCGGCCAGACCGGCCAGCGTCTTGAATACCACAATGTTCTGGGCGCAGTCCACGCTGGTGATGCTCTCATGGAAGATGGTGCGCAGCTTGTCCGCAATGTTCAGACGGGCACGGCTGCTGGAAACCGCGTATTTGTAGGTGCCGTGGCCCGTAGGCTCCTTCACCAGATGAAGCTGCTTGATGTCCCGGGAGATGGTGGCCTGGGTGCTGGCCACGCCCCGCTGCCGCAGCTGCTCCAGGAGCTGCTCCTGGGTCTCGATGTGTTCCTTTGCGATGATGTCAAGGATCATGGATTGGCGATTGTTTTTCATGACTGAAAACCTCCCGGCAGCATTTTTTGCGCGAATACTTCGCAGAAGCTCTTTTCAGACAGATGCGCCAGCCGGGTCAGATACCGGCTTCGGCGAATCTGGACAATATCGTTGGAATGCAGAGGGAACGCCCGACTCTCATCCACAAACAGGAATATCGGCTTGCGGCCATTGCGCTCAAAGGAGACCGTCAGAGTGTGGTCCGGCGAGAGAACGTAGGATGAAAAGCGCATATTGTGGGTGCAGATGGGCGTCAGAGTCAGGATCTGGGCCACCGGCTCCACCACCGGGCCGCCGGCGGAGAGTGAATAAGCTGTGGAGCCTGTGGGGGTGGCAATGATGGCGCCGTCTCCCGCGATGTCTGCAAGGTGCTTTCCGTCGGAAAATACCTTCAGATGGATCACATGGGAGATGGGACCCTCTCGGATCACTGCATCATTCAGGCCCATATTCGTATAGATCTGCTTGCCGTCCCGCAGAACGGAAACGTCCAGCATCATTCGTTCTTCAATGGGAAAATCCCAGTTTTTCAGGCCGCGCAAAGCGTTCAGAGAGCCGACCTCCAGCTCTGCCAGAAAGCCCAGTCCCCCCATGTTGATACCCAGCATGGGGATCTTGTGCAGCGCCGCCAGCTTGGCCAGATGCAGGATCGTTCCGTCGCCGCCAAGGGTGATGACCAGATCCGCACCCTTCAATTCCGGCAGCAGCGGCTTGGAGGGCAGATCTCCGAAGGCGTCGGTTTTCGGGTCCCGGAAGGGCGAACAGACCACCGTCTGAAAGCCCATGTCCCGCAAAATGGCAATGGCGGACTTTGTGGCCTTCATTCCGGTGTCCCGGTCCGGATTCGGAGAGAGAATGATTTTTTTCGGTTCCATTATACCGTCCCCTCTCCGTGCTCCTTCAGGGTTTGATGGGATTCCTCCACCAGAGCGTCCAAGTCAAAGGCTGCGGTGGTTTCCGCACCCTTTTGTAGGAAGCCCAGATACTCGATGTTCCCCTCCGGCCCACGGATGGGGGAATAGGTCAGTCCCAGAACACCGAAGCCCGCTTCCCTTGCGTGCTCCAGATAGTGCTCCAGCACCTCCTTGTGCACTGCCGGGTCCCGGACAACGCCCTTCTTGCCTACCTTCTCCCGGCCGGCCTCAAACTGGGGCTTTACCAGACTGGCCACATAGCCGCCGTCCTTCAAAACGTTGGCCACCGCCGGCAGGATCAGCTTCAGGGAAATAAAGCTCACATCGATGGAGGCAAAATCCAGCTCGTCCGGGATCTGCTCATGGGTCAGGTACCGGGCATTGGTGCGCTCCATGCACACCACACGGGGGTCCTCACGGAGCTTCCAGGCAAGCTGGCCGTAGCCTACATCCACCGAGTAGACCTTGCTGGCTCCATTTTGCAGCATACAGTCCGTAAAGCCGCCAGTGGAGGCACCGATGTCTCCGCAGATGCAGCCATTCAGCTCAATGGGAAATTCCGCCATGGCTTTTTCCAGCTTCAGACCGCCCCGGCTCACATACTTCAAAGTATTCCCACGAATTTCGATCTTCGCGTCATTGGGGACCGCCGTTCCGGGCTTGTCCACCCGCTGACCGTTGACGAACACCAGACCACTCATAATGGTGGCCTGTGCCTTCTGGCGGCTTTCCTGAAGCCCCTGCTCCGCCAGCAGCACATCCAGCCTCGTTTTCTTGCTCACAGGACATGTCCTCCTTTACCGTTTTTACCACACCGTCAGCGTCAAGGCCGAACCGGTGCCGCAGTTGATCCACCGTGCCCTCCGGGGCAAAGTGATCCTTCAGATTTTGCAAAATCGTGTGAGAACAGCACTGCCCGGTCTCTTCCATGGCCGCAGCCAGCTGCTGGCCCACGCTGCCGTTTTCAAAACAGTCCTCCAAAATCAGGACGGTCTTGGCTCCCTCCGTCTCCCGGAGGATCGCCGCCGTGTCCAGAGGGGCGATGCGGTTGAGCTTCACCACGCGGGTGGAGATCCCGGATCGTTCCAGCTCCTCCGCGGCGGACAGGGCCTGCTCCACCAGCGTTCCGTAAGTGATCAGGACTGCCTGACAGCCGTCCCTCATGCGCACTACGGCCTGAGTGCTGGTGTCCGCGTTAAAAACGCCCTCTCCCCCTCTGGGATACCGGATCGCCACCGGGCCGTCGATCTCAAACAGCGCCTGATGAAGCATGGTCCGCAGTTCCGCAAAGCTGGCGGGGCACAGGACCGTGAACCCCGGAATACTGGTGAGATAGGAAACATCCAGACAGCCGTGGTGGGTCTCGCCGTCAGCGCCCACCAGACCGGCCCGGTCCACGCCAAGGACAACATGAAGCTTTTGCAGAGCCACATCGTGGACCAGCATATCGTAGCTCCGCTGCAAAAAGGTGGAGTACACGGCGAAAACAGGGATCATCCCCTGCTTGGCCATACCGGCGGCCATGGAAACGCCGTGACCCTCCGCAATGCCCACATCGAAGAACCGCTCCGGGTGGGCCTGCTCGAATACCGTCAGGCCGGTGCCTTCCTCCATGGCGGCGGTGATGGCACAGATGCGGCTGTCCTCCCCGGCGCAATCGCTGAGGGTCTTGCCGAATACGGAGGAAAAGGTCTCCCCGGGTGCTTTTTTCAAAAGTCCGGTTTCCGGATCAAAGGGCGCGATCCCATGGAACTTGCCGGGGTCCCGCTCCGCGAAGGCGTATCCCTTACCCTTCTGGGTATGGACATGGACCACCACCGGGCCGGTGAGCTCCTTGGCCCACGTCAGCATATCGCACAGGCGGGGCAGGTCATGGCCGTCGATGGGTCCCAGATAGGTGAAGCCCATATCCTCAAAGAGAGTGCTTCCCGGCCACAGTGTCTTTTTCAGGCTGGTTTTCAGCCGATGGTTAAAGCGATAGATGGCGGACTGGGAGGGAGACTCTCCAAAGAGGCCCCGATACCATTTCTTAAAGTGGTAGTAGGCAGGTTTGCTGCGCAGCTTGGAAAGATGATTCGGCAAAGCCCCCACATTGGGGTCGATGGACATGCCGTTGTCGTTCAGAAGAACGATCATATGCTCACCGGAGGCCCCAACGTTGTTCAGACCCTCGTAGGCCAGTCCGCCGGTGAGGGCGCCGTCTCCGATCAGCGCCATGACCTGATAATCCTGGTGCTGCAAGGTCCTTGCCCTCGCCATACCCAACGCCACGGAAACGGAGTTGGAGGCGTGGCCGGCGATGAAGGCATCATGGACGCTTTCGTGGGGCTTAGGAAACCCGGAAAGGCCGTCCAGCTGCCGCAGTGTGGAAAACAGTGTCTGACGGCCGGTGAGGGCCTTGTGGACGTAGGCCTGATGCCCCACGTCGAACACAAGGCGGTCATGGGCGGTGTCAAAGACCCGGTGGATCGCCACCGTCAGCTCCACAACGCCCAGATTGGAGGAAAAGTGTCCGCCTGTTTTCGACACGTTTTCCAGCAGAAACTGCCGCAACTCCTTACAAAGCTGCGGCAGTTGATTTTGATCGAGTGCCCTGATATCCTCAGGGGAATGAATGGAATCCAGAATCACAATGACCTCCTGCGGCTGTATGGATCAGCAAAGACTCAGCCGCGATGAAACAAATGCAGAAACCGACCTGCCAGATGGACCACCCGCTTGCTCTGGTTCATGGCGAAGGGCTTTCCCAGCGCTTTTCCGCCGATGGTAGCGCCGGAGATCAGCGCCGTGACGCCCACGGAGATCAGCACGCTTTCCAGGTTCAGTCCCTTTTGCAGCCGGGCCACGATCACCGCGCCGGTAGCGCCGGAGACGATGCCGCAGATATCGCCCACCACGTCATTGCAGACGCTGGACACCCGGTCCGCGTTCCGCAGGAGCTTCAGCGCCTCTTTCGCGCCCTTTTCCTTGTGGGCGGCCATGGAGTGAAAGGGGCGGGGGTCCGCCGCAGTCACCGCCACGCCGATGATGTCAAACAGGATGCCAAGTCCGATGAACAGCGCCAGGATCAGCAGCGCCAGCAGCAGACCGGCGTTCTCCAAAATGGCCTCGGAGCTCAGGCTCAGCAGCCCGGACAGTGCCACGGCCATGACAAAGGCCGTCAGCGCCCAGCGGTAGTGGTTATGTTCCTTCTTGCCGGTTTTCGGATTGGAAGGTTTTTTCAAAAAAACGCCTCCGTTATCATTCAGATATGCTAAGTCAGCGGCAGCAAATCAGGTAAATCTTGCGGCTTAGGTGCGGGTTTGTTTTCCCCACGGAACACCTCTCGTTGCCGATGGAGGCGGTTCCCCTTTCAGTTCCGAGGCGCGCCGTCGCCGATCGCGCTACCCGATTGCCACTGAGTCCGCACTGCAATCCCTGATTCGCTTCCCATGAACAGCCTAGGTGTTTTCCACCACAGTCTGTCCGTTTCTTTAGCCTCTTTTGCAAAACTGGTTTCAGCGGGCGATCACGATCGCCGTCCCGGCCAGGACAGCGCCGTGTTGATCCCACATTCACCAGCTTCACGCAAGGCAGGCTACGGCTGCACACAGCGTTACGCACCCGAAGGCACGATGCACCGCATTGCAGGTTCATCATCTGCTTCGTACATGGATCCGCTTACCACAATGGGAGTACGTCCACGCACAAGAACAGGTCTCCACGGAAACAGGGGCGGGGTATCCATGCCATTGGAAATCGCCCTGAGTCCGCAAGCGCGAAAAGCGCGCTTCCTCCCAGCATCCACCCAAGACTGGGCGTCTCAAGCAGACACCAGAAGTTTCACAGGTGTGCCCTTTGGAGGCTTTTTAGGTCCTCCCTCGGAAACGGCAGATCTGACTAGAATACTGCGCCGCCGCTTAGCTCATATCAGTATAGCATGGCTTGCGAAAATATGCAACAGCTTCCGTATATATACAGAGCGGCTGACGGTGTGCTTCGTGGACCCGACGAGTGATTTTTGGCGGCATCTTAACAGCTTTCCAGGCCCCGGCCCATCCTGCCGACTTCGTTGTGTACGGGGCCGATGGAGTTTTTCTAAGCAAACAACCGGGAGGTCTTCCCTCCCGGCTGCTTGATGAATTATTTCATGCGCTCAGTGAGGCTTTCCGCCAATGCGGTCAAAAAGCCCTCCCGGTCCAAGTCGGACACGGCGGAGACCGCCTGTTCCGTCAGCTCATGGACCAGCTTGCCGCAATCGTCCAGTCCCAGCAGGTCCACATAGGTGACCTTGCCCTCGTCCTTGTCGGAGCCGATGGGCTTGCCGAATTCGTCGGCGTTTCCGATGACGTCCAGCATATCGTCCCGGATCTGGAAGGCCAGACCCAACTGATAGCCGTAGTCCTCCGCGGCCTTCCGGGCCGCCTCGCTGCCGCCGGCTGCGCCGACGCCCAGCATACAGGCTCCGGCGATCATGGCACCGGTCTTCAGGTGGTGGACCTCCGTCAGTTCATCCTGGGCAGAGGGATGGTGCAGCGTGTCCAGCACCTGCCCCGCTACCATGCCGTCCGGGCCGGACGCGTTCGCCAGAATCAAAGCGCAATCCGCCCGCTGGGCGTCGGTCAGGCCGGGAGCCGTCAGGATCAGGCGGTAGGCCGCAGGCTGGAGAGCGTCTCCCGCCAGTACCGCCAAGGTCTCGCCATAGACCTTGTGGTTGGTGGGTTTACCCCGGCGGAGATCGTCATCATCCATGCAGGGCAGGTCATCATGGATCAGAGAATACGTGTGGACCAGCTCCAGCGCGCAGCCCATCGGCACGGCCTTGTGCCAGTCCAGACCGCACAGCCGGGCAAACTCCAGCGTCATCACCGGACGCAGCCGCTTGCCGCCGGAGAGAACGCTATATCGCATGGCCTCATAGAGATCCGCCCAATGGGGCTTCTCCGCAAACAGGCTGTTCAAATAGTCCTCGATGGCCGCCAGATATTCCTGATACCGGGCGTCAAACGCAGTCTTTTCCATGTCAATCCTCCGTACTTTCAAAGGGCAGCTCCACCGGCGCGCCGTCGGGCCCCTTCATCAGCTTGACCACCTGCTGCTCCGCCTTGTCCAGCTCCGTGGAGCAGGCATTGACCAACTTGGTCCCCTCCTCAAATAACCGTAGGGAATCCGCCAAGGGGGCATCCCCTTTTTCCAGCGCTGCCACGATCTCTTCCAACCGGGACAGCTTTTCCTCAAAGCTCAGTTTTTTAGCCGCCATTTCGCGCCTCCTCGATATGATCCACTACGGCGGTCAGGCCGCCGCTGCCCAATATCACATGTATCCGCTCGCCTATATGGGTCTCCCCGCTGCTTTTCAGCACCTGCCCCGCCTCATTCCGGGCCACGGCGTAGCCTCGGCCCAGAACCTTCAAGGGGCTCATAGCATCCAGTGACGCCGCAAGAGCTGTAAAGGTTTTTTGCTTTCGTGCGATCTCGGCATTTGCCAGATCTCCAAGGCGCTGCTGCAAGTGCAAAAGCTCCATGCGCTTGTCCTGTACGTAGGCCAGTTGGTCTGTCAGGACCCGTTTGCGGCCCAGCGCATCCACCCGCTCCCGCAGGGCTTGCAGGCGGGATGCTTGGCTGCCGGTCATCCGCTCCGCCAGGTCGCTGAGCTGCCGCCGCAGCTCCACCTGATCCGGCACCGCGATCTCTGCGGCGTTGGAG
>DXUR01000610.1 GCA_019417795.1 Clostridiales bacterium
TGTCAAGATAAATTTTGACAAAATTTAACACCGCCCATGCTTCGGATTTTTTACCAAAGCACGGGCGGCGCTTTTGCGGAAAGCCTTACGATGCAAGGTCTTCCGCTTCTTTATGAAGCAAGGCGCATTGGGAACGCCAAAACTGCGAGGATGATCCGTTCATCAGCTTCGCAACGAACACACTTTTCTGATTTGTGTATACGCTAATAGCTTGTAAACGGTAAGTAACCCGGACCTTGTATACCTTATACATTAGCTTTAGCGGTCACAAAGCAGCAGGAGCAAAGAACACTGCGAGGGCGCTCCTGACAGGAGCGCCCTCGCGGCACTTATGTCATATCCATTTATTTTTCGGGAACGCAGCTCCCGGCGGCAAGATTGTAGATGTCGAAATGAGCCTGCCGGTCCAGACCGATATAGCCGCCGGTCTTGCCGTCGCCGATGTGGTTCATCTCCACCAGCTCCGGGATATCTGCCGGGTCTGCACCGATCTCGGCAAAGGTCAGGGGCATCCCGATGGACCGGAGGAATGCCCGGAAGGCCTCGATACCCTCCAGCGCCGTGCGTTTGGGATCGTCGAAGTCCATTTGGCAGCCAAAGACCCGGACAGCCATCTGGGCCAGACGCTTTTCGCCGCCGTGCTCCGCGCAGTAGTGCATCCACGCCGGCATGATGACCGCCAGACCCGCGCCGTGGGCGCAGTCATACTTGGCGGAGAGCACGTGCTCCAAATGGTGGCTGTTCCAGTCCTGCTGACGGCCCACGCCCATAATGTCATTGTGGCACACCATACCGGCCCACATGATGTTTGCCCGCGCCTCGTAGTTGTGAGGATCATCCATGACCCGGCGGCCCTCGTGGAGCATGGCCAGCAGCACGCCCTCCAGCATCCGGTCTGTCACCTCCACGTCCGGCGTATTGGTGAAATAGCGCTCAAAGGTGTGGGCCATGATGTCCGTGATGCCGCAGGCCGTCTGATAAGCGGGCAGGCTTTCCGTGAGGGCAGGGTCCAGCACGGAGAAGCAGGGCCGCAGGCAGTCGGCTTCCGCGCCGTTCTTCTCTAGGGTTTTCTCGTTGGTGATGATGGAATCCGGAGAGCCTTCGCTGCCGGAGGCGGCGATGGTCAGGACGGTGCCCACGGGCAGAGCCTGCTCCGGCACCTTCCCGGAGAAAAAGTCCCAGAAATCACCGTCATAAGGTACGCCGATGGCGATGGCCTTGGCGGTGTCGATGACGCTGCCGCCACCCACGGCCAGAATGAAGTCGATCTTCTCCCGGCGGCAGAGGTCAATGCCCTCGTACACAAGGCCGCTGCGGGGATTGGGCTTTACGCCCCCCAGCTCCACGGCGTACAGGTTTTCTTCCTTCAGGCAGGCCATGATCCGGTCCAGCAGGCCGGAGCGTTTGGCAGACTGCCCGCCGTAGACCACCAGCACCCGGCTGCCGCCGAAGCGCTTGACATACCTGCCGGTCTCCGCCTCCCGGTCCTTTCCGAACACGAAGTAGGTGGGGCTGTAAAAATCAAAGTTCCGCATCGTAACGCTCCCCTCAATATCCGGTCTTTTTCGCACCGGGCTGACCGTAGGACTGGAATTTCACCATGACCTCAGCCATCTGCTCCTCCGTCAAAACATTGGGCTTGCCAATGCTCATGGCGCGGCACTGGATCTCCGCGATGTATTCCAGATTGCAGGCGAGGCCGTAAGCACCCTTGATATCCTTGCCGCAGCATACGAGGCCGTGGTTGCCCAGCAGAACACCATCACTCTTGCCGCAGACCTCCATAGCCGCTTCCGCCAGCGCCTCTGTGCCAAACAGCTGATAGGGGGCACAGGGAACTTCCGCCGCGCCTGCGTCACCGATCACATAGTGTACTGCCCGGATGGGCTCACCCAGTACGGCCAGCGTCGTGCAGTAGACGGAGTGGGTGTGGACAACGGCTCTTGCGTGGGGCTTATGCTTATAGAACGTTGTGTGCAGAGCCCACTCGCTGGAGGGTTTCCGCTTACCGTCCACCACCTTGCCCTCCAGATCCAGGATCACAACATCCTCCGGGGTGGTGGAAAAATAATCCATGCCGGAGGGGCTCAAAGCCACCAGGCCTTTTTCAGCGTTGTAAATACTGATATTGCCGCTGGTTCCGGTGCTCAACCGGGCGGCGCTCATCTTTTTGCCGTATTCAACGACCAGTTCTCTCTCTTCCTGCATCAGCATGGCGCGTCTCTCCTTCCGGTCTTAATAGAACTTCTTTACATCAGAATCAAAATAGTGATCCAGCAGATAGGGCACATAGACACCTTTATCCGTGACCACGCCGGAAATGAGGTGAGGCGGCACCACGTCGAAGGAGGGATAGATGGCCTTGACCTCCGGCACGGTGTTGGGGATGCCCCGATAGCTGAGGACCTGCTGGGGGTCCCGCATCTCGATGACGATGTCATCCTTACTGTGCTTGTCCTGATCGGGGATGCCGGTGACGTAATACGGAATACCAAAATACTTGGCCAGAATCGCCATCTGGAACGTGCCGATCTTGTTGGCGATGTGGCCGTCCCGGGCGATGGTGTCCGCCGCGGAGGTGAACAGGTCGATGCCCTCCCGCTCCATGGCGTAGGCCACCATATTGTCGGTGATGACCGTGGTATCAAAGCCCATCTGGGCGAAGCAGCCGGAAGTCAGCCGCGCCCCCTGCAGATAGGGCCGGGTCTCGGCGCAGAACACCTTGAAGTCCTTGTTCTGGCGGCGGGCGGCCCGGATCACGGTGCCGATGATGGTCTCGCCAAAGCACTGGGTCAAAAT
>DXUR01000611.1 GCA_019417795.1 Clostridiales bacterium
CACCACCATGGTCATGCCCTCTTTGGCTAAGCCCTTCATCACGTCCAGCACCTCACCGATCATCTCCGGGTCCAGAGCACTGGTAGGCTCGTCGAACAGCATGACCTCCGGGTCCATCATCAGGGAACGCACAATGGCGATCCGCTGCTTCTGGCCGCCGGAAAGCTGGCTGGGATAGGCGTCGGCCCGGTCGGCCAGACCCACCTTTGCCAAAAGCTCCAAGGCCTTCTCCTGTGCGTCGGACTGGGACATCCCCTTAATGCGCACCGGGGCGGCGGTGAGGTTGTGCATCACGTCCATGTTGCTGAACAGGTTGAACTGCTGGAATACCATGCCCATCCGCTGACGGCAGTGGTCGATGGCCTTACCCTTGATGGTGCAGATGTCCGTGCCGTCAAAGAGGATCTGGCCGGAGGTAGGCTGCTCCAGCAGATTCAGGCAGCGGAGGAAGGTGGACTTGCCGCCGCCGCTGGGACCGATGATGGAGACCACCTCATTTTCGTGGAAGGTGGTACTGATCCCCTTGAGGACCTCCAGCTTGTGGAATTTTTTTTGCAGGTCCACAACCTTCAGAATTTCACGCTTATTTTCCATGGGACAGCTTCCTTTCCGCCAGAGACACCGCCCGGCCGCTGACGAAGGTCAGCACGAAGTAGCACAGCGCCGCCACAGCCAGACATTCCAGATTCTTGTAGGTCACGGCGATCACATCGTTGGTGCGGAACATCAGGTCGGCAATGCCAATCACGGAGACGATGGAGGATTCCTTGATGACGGTGACGAATTCGTTGCCCAGCGCCGGGAGAATATTGCGGATGGCCTGGGGGAGGACCACCAGCCGCATGGCCTCGCCGCTGCTGAAGCCAACGCTCCGGGCAGCCTCCATCTGTCCGCCGTCCACAGCCTGAATACCGGAGCGGATGATCTCCGCCACATAGGCGCAGCTGTTCATGCTCATGGCCACGATACCGGCGGCGAACCGGGAGAAGTTGGGAATCCAGGGAATGTTAGGAATGGTAATGCCGATCATGGGCAGACCGTAGAAGATAAACATGAGCTGCACCATCAGCGGCGTTCCGCGGACAAACTCGATGTACGCCACTGCGATCCACCGCAGGGGAGGGATGCGGCACATCCGCAGAGAGGCCATCAGGGTGCCCAGTATCGCGCCGAACAGAACGGAGAAGGCGGCGATGATGAGCGTGTTGACGATGCCTTCGGTGAAAAAGCTGTTGTAGCGTTCTATCAGCTTTGCCATGGTTTCCAAAAAGGCCATGGGAGAATTCCTCCTTGTTTGTGTGCCGGTATCCGGCAAATATCAGGCGGGCACGCGAGGAACCAGAGTTGGTTCCCCGCGCGTCCGTGCTTGGTTCTAATCAGAATCGGTATTTATTTTACAGACCCATGCTGGCTGCCAGCTCCACAGCCTCGTCATAAGCCTTCAGGTAGCTGCCGTCATTGACCACCTGATTGATGACGGTGTTGACTTCTGCCAGCAGATCCTCGCTGCCCTTGGCGGCCACAACGGCCTTGCCGAAGGAGGCTTCCTCAGAGGTGAAGGCGAAGTTGGAGACTTCCAGACCGCCGTTGCTGGTGGCAATCAGAGATTCGCCCACAGCCTGATCCACCACCAGACCGGCGATGTTGCCGTTCTGAACTTCCAGCGCCAGAGCAGGATACTTTTCCAGCTCGAACAGCTCGCTGTCAGGCAGAGCGGTCTGGATCAGCTGAGACTGGATGGTGCCCTTCTGCGCGCCGACCTTCTGGCCTGCCAGAGATTCCTTGGTGGAATACAGGTCCGCGTTGCCTGCCTTTACAATGAGAAGCTGGGCACTTTTCTCATACAGATCGCTGAAGTCGATCTCCTCGGCTCTCTCAGGGGTCTTAGTGAAGGCTGCAATGCCCAGATCCACCTGACCGGACTTTACAGCGGGGATGATGCCGTCAAAGGACATATCCACCACTTCCAGTTCCACGCCCAGATGATCGGCGATCTGCTGGGCCAGCCACATATCGCAGCCTGCGAAGTTAGCATTCAGATCCTTGAACTCGTAGGGAGCGTACTGGGCTTCCGTACCGACTACCAACTTGCCGCTGGTCTTGACCTTTTCCAGCAGACTTGCCGCTGCGGCCGGTTCTGCCGGGGTTTCCTCAGCCGGGGTGCTGTCCGCCGGAGCGGAATCATCGGTTTTGCTGCCGCAGCCGGTCAGCAGAGACAGCATCATCATGGCGCCCAGCGCCAGAGACATGAGCTTTTTCCATGTATTCTTTTTCATGTGATCCTCCAAATCCTGAGCGATTATTGAATCAACTCTGTTTATACGTATGATTATACGCAATATTCAGCTAAAATCAATAGGCAAACTGTATATAATCGAAAACTTGCTGAATGAATATTTATAAATGTTCACAACATGCGAATAAATTGCCGTCAGAAGGACAGGCCCTCCATCCGGTCAAAGGCTTCCTTCAGGCGGTCCAGCCCCACCGTACACGCAATGCGGAAATGTCCGGCGCCAGTGCTGCCGAACAGCGTGCCGGGTGTGACCAGAACATGGGCCCGTTCCAGGAGCGCCTGACAGAAGTCCTCGGCGCTGAGGCCGGTTTTCTCAATGCCGGGGAAGAGGTAGAAGGTGCCCTTGGGCCGTACCAGACTGAGGTAGGGGATCTGCTCCATCCGGTCCGCCGCATAGAAAATGCGGTCCCGGTAGGCCAGAACGTATTTCTCACGAATGGTCTGCCGGATCGCCAGCGCCTGTATGGCGGCCCGCTGGGAGATGGAAGGAGCCGTATAGATC
>DXUR01000612.1 GCA_019417795.1 Clostridiales bacterium
ATGGTGGCCTGTAAAACGCAAACCAAATCGGAAACTTCGTGGTTTTCGGTTTGCGATTTAGTTTGCGTTTGGTTTTCGATTTCAGTTTGCGATTTTTCAGAAAACGCCTGTTTTATCAAGGCTTCTTGTTGTTCATCAATCGCAAACTGGTTTCCGTTTTTTCGCAAACCTGATCGCAAACCGAGGTTTGCGATTTGCTTATTTACTGCTGTCTTTGATACCCCTATCTCGTCGGCTATCTGCCGGATTGTTTTCATGCCCTCACACTCCCCGCACTATCGCTGGCTGGTGTGTCCGGCTGCTCTGCTATGTATTGTTTCAGATCTTCATCAAGCTCAAAAGGAAGTTTTCCAAGGCGGACGGTTTCTGCAAAAAATAAAATTGTTGCCTGTTCCAAAGTCAGCCCATTTTCTGCAAAAACCTTTTCCGCTTGCTCTTTCAGCGCCACGTCGATCTCCAGCGCAACTTCAACCAACTGCCCCATTCCCATCACTCCAACAGCCGACCATAATCCCGTTTCGCATACACTACACGAGCCACTGTCACCAGCTTTTTTTCTTCATCTACCCAATAAAACATCAGATAATTTTGCACCAAAATTTTTCTGTATTCGTGCTTCAAGGGACGGATCGGCTGGTAAGTCGGGGTTGCATACGGAAAGAGCAGCACACCTTCCGCTGCATTGACCAACTCCCCCGCCAAGCGATCCGCTGCGTCCGGATTTTGAAGTTCTCGGCTGATATACCGCACGATTTCAAGCATATCTTTCCGCGCCACAGGCAGATACTCTAATTTATACAACCTGTTCCCCTCCAATAGCAGCTTTCATCGCTTTCAGCACATCTTTGGAAGAATAGCGTTGTTCCGTCAACTCAGCCTCTCTCTCGGCCTCTTGCAGCTTGAAATATACCTCGCTCTCAAATTGTAGGTTTTCAAACGCCTCCATGCTCAGAACAACCATATCTCCATAGCCATTCTTTGTCAAAAAAACAGGTTGAGCCGTTTCATGCACCGTCTTTGAAATGTCCGCAAAATTATTTCTCAAATCAGAAACAGGTCTAATCATATTCATAACATCAACCTCCTATGTTTTTATTTTAGCATAATTGTGCTAAAATATCAATATTCCTCACGTTAATTATTTTTCAGCTTATGTAGACATTTAGAGGTCAAAAAAGTCTTGATTTATGCAGCTTTCCGGGCGCAATAGAGAGGGGGGGGTATGTTTACCCTCAGAGCGCCGGAAAAACCCTCCTGGACCGTCCATGGGCCGAAAACCGCCCCTAATCCTTACCCTGGCCTAATGCCTCCACCAGCAGATCACTCAACGCCTGTGACGGTCGCACCCGTGCCACCATGTGTCCATCCTCCTGCCACACCGCAGACGGCTCGCTATCCCACCATTTTCGGATTGTCTTGGGATCAAGACCAGTGTCCCGATGACAGTCCGCCTTACGTCCGTCCGGGTGCTTCTGCCTCCACACATGAACTATTTTCTCTGCCGTTGGTCTACCTTCCGCAGATTTCATTGAAATGCCTACCGCTTTCATGTCCTCTTTTCTTCTTCGAGCTAAATACAAATGCTGATCTTGTTTTAACCAGTTTCTCTTATTGACCGGCATAGTCATGCCGGATAGCTTGGCAATATCATCTCTCGGAAAGGTCACATAGTCCTCATTGAACATCTCCAGAGCGCATACAATATCGTCCTTCGTGAAGCGGTTGATGTCCTCCACGCTCATGTCATCATAGGGCTTGAGCAGAGCGAAAGCGTCCCTGCGCAGCTCTGCTTCGTCTATGCCGCACTTTTTAGCGTAGATGGCCAGCGTCATAATTCCGTAGAACCGATGCCCCACCCGGATCTCGTCAGCGATCCGATGCAGCCACCAGTCATATAGATCCCGCTTCACCGTCCAGCGCCCCCGGCGCTCCTTCTTCACCACCCGGCGCTCATACCAGTCTGGGTACTTCTCTTTGGCCTCGGCCAGCGACAGGCGGCTCTTTCGCATGAGCGCCTCTATGCGCTGCTGCTCTCCGTTGCTGTCCGGGATATAGTCCAGCAGCTTCTCCAACTCCACCGCACCGCCATACCGATAGGCTACCACAGGATAGTCCTTCCCCAGCTTAGAACTGGTGCCAACCACACGGAACCCCTGCAAAATGCCCTGCATCTGCGGCTCCTTGATGGACGAAGTAAACCTGTTCCAGATCTGCCGGGTGAGGGCGTATTTCAGTTCTTTCAAAATTTTCTGATTCTGCGGGTACATAGGGATCGGCTCCGTCAGCACATAATACAGATGCAGGCCGGTCCCGCTGTTTACCACGAAAGTGGCCTTTGGAATAATATCCTTGTTCATCTGATGCAGCGTGTCCCGGAGCTGCGGCATCCCTACGCCGTCCAGATCAAAAACCATCGCATAGAGATACCTGGCATTCTGCCCCCGGCGCTGCCGGCCAAAATATGAGATAGGGGACATGATCGTAAAGTCCGTGCCTTTGATGTCCTCCAGTTCCCTCAGCTCGTCCGTGATCACATGACGGCTGGCTTTACCATCGCCCTTGATCTCCAGTGCAACGCCGTTCTCCTGCACCACTTTTGACTTCTGAGGGACTACCAGAGCGATACCGTTTCCCTTGGCATCCTCAAAATGCCCTTTGCGTTCAAACGATCCCTCCGGGAAAATCTCCCGGTAAAACTCATACGGCTCCACCGGCTCCAGATATTGACGAAGATGGGCATTTTTCTCCCGATAAAGTGCCTGCTGCCGCTCCAAAGCAGTCTGCTGATCCATAGCCA
>DXUR01000613.1 GCA_019417795.1 Clostridiales bacterium
ATGCCGGGACTCATGACAACACCCCGCTGGCCCTGTGGCGTCAGGAGGCAGAGCCGGAGGAGATCGACTTTGCCGTGCAGTATCTGGGGCTCAATGAGCGGGAGGGCTTCAACCGGGGCGTGCTCCGGGGCGGCATGACCTCCCCCGCGTCCCTGTTCGTGGCCCAGATGCAGGACTGGCTGGAGCTTGGCGAAGGCAGCCGGATCAACACCCCCGGCACAGGCCGGGACAACTGGCAGTGGCGGCTCCTTCCCGGTGAACTGACGGTAAAGCTGATCGGCGACATCCGTGAGATGACCCGGATCTATGGCCGTCTCCCCGCCAAGCAGTCCAAAACTTAAGCGATATACGAACCGTCCCCGGAGGCTTGAAAGCCTCCGGGGACGGTTTTTGAACTATTTGGCAGAAAAATCTGCTTTACAGACGGTTTTACAGTTTTTTCAGATGCTTTCCGGCAGCCTTCAGCATCAGCTTCTTCATACCGCCCTCGAAGGCTACCTCCGCCAGGGCGTCGCCGCCCATAGGCTTTACCGACACCACAGTGCCCTTGCCGAAAGCGGTGTGCTCCACCTGGTCTCCCTGACTGAGCTGGATCAGTCCCACCGACGGTGCGGCAGGGGTACTGCCCCGGCTGCTGGTGCGGAGGGTCTGGGCCGCGGGTTTGGTGCTCTTGTAGGTATGGACGCCGCCGCTGACATAACCGCCGGAACGGCCCGAGCTTCCGTTGTAAGAACTGCCGCCAAAAGAACCTCCGCCGAAATCATCGCCCCAGCGGCTTCCGCCGAAGCTGTCCTCGTCATAGGTGCCGAATTTCGGCTCCGGCTTGCTCTCCCAGCGCATATCCTCCGCCGGGATCTCGTCTAAAAAGCGGCTGGACTTGTTGGCGCTGGTGCGGCCGTAGAGCATCCGCTGGCGGGCGTTGGTCATCACCAGTTTTTCCCGCGCGCGGGTCATGGCCACATAGCACAGCCGCCGTTCTTCTTCCAGCTCTTCCTCGTCATACATGGAAGCCGTGCCGGGGAAGATCCCCTCCTCCATGCCCACCACATACACCACCGGGAATTCCAAGCCCTTGGCAGAGTGAATGGTCATCATGGTCACACAGTTGTCATCCGCCTCCACACTGTCCAGATCCGTGTACAGGGCGATCTCGTTCAGGAACCCGGACAGGGTGGCGTCCTCCGGGTCCTGCTCCAAAAAGCCCAGAATGTTGGACTTCAATTCCTGCACGTTTTCGATGCGGCCCCGGCTCTCCATGTCCTTTTTCTCCTCCAGCGCCCGGACGTAGCCGGTCTGGTTCAGGACTTCATCGTAAAATTCCGGCAGGGCCAGCGTCCCTCCGGCCCGGCGCAGGCCGTCGATCGAATCGGCGAACTTTGTCAGCTTGCCTGCGGCGGTTTTCAGGGTGGGGAACAGATCCGCGTTGCGGATGATCTCGTAGAGAGACGCCCCCTGCTCCGCTGCCAGCTCCGCCACCTTGTCCATAGTGGTCGCGCCGATGCCCCTTGCGGGCGTATTGATGATGCGGCGGAGCCGCAGATCGTCCATGGGGTTATTCAGCACGCACAAATACGCCAGCATATCCTTGACCTCGGCGCGGTCAAAGAACTTCATGCCGCCCACAACTTTATAGGGGATGGCGTTGCGCTTCAGGGCGTATTCCAGTGCGTTGGATTGGGCGTTCATCCGGTAGAGAATGGCGGTATCCCGGAAGTTCCGTCCCCGGTTGACCCCCATGAGGATGTCCCCGGCCACGAAGTTTGCCTCGTCCCCCTCGTTAAAATTGGTCTTTACCGTCACCATGTCGCCGCTGCCGTTGTCCGTCCAGAGGGTCTTGCCCTTGCGGCCCTCATTGTTCTTGATGACGGCGTTGGCGGCATCCAGAATGTGCTGGGTGGAGCGGTAGTTCTGTTCCAGCCGAATGACCCGGGCGTCCTTGTACTGCTTTTCAAAATTCAGGATATTTTCGATGTTGGCACCCCGGAAGCGGTAGATGGACTGGTCATCGTCACCCACCACGCAGAGGTTCCGGTGTCCCCCGGCCAGCAGGCCGGTGAGGAGATATTGCAGGTGGTTGGTGTCCTGATACTCGTCCACCAGCACATACCGGAACTTTTTCTGGTAGTAGTCCAGCACCTCCGGTTCCTTTTGCAGCAGCGTGACGGTGTGGTAAATGATGTCGTCAAAGTCCAGGGCGTTGGCGGTGCTGAGCTTTTGCTGATAGGCGGCGTAGATCTTGGCGATCCGGGTATTTTTCCAATCGTTTGCAGCTTCCGCCTTCTTGCGGAATACCTCCGGCCCCTCGTAGCGGTCCTTGGAGGCGCTGATGGCGGAGAGGACGCTGCGGATGGGGAAGGCCTTCTCGTCCAGGTTCTGCTCTTTCAGAATGTCCTTGATGACCCGCTTGGCGTCGTCGGTATCGTAAATGGTGAAGTCCTTTTCAAAGCCGATGCGGTCAATGTCCCGCCGCAGGATGCGGACGCAGGCGGAGTGGAACGTGGAGGCCCACACATCGTTGGCGGCGGGGCCAAGACGGGCCGCCAGCCGCTCCTTCAATTCTCCCGCCGCTTTATTGGTGAAGGTGATGGCGATGATCTCCCATGGCCGGGGGGCATCCACGGCGCAGAGCCGGTGGACCCGGCGAACCTCCTCACCGTCTGGCCGATCCGGGAAGTGCTCCAAAAAGTCCAGATCCTCCTCCGTGGCCCAGTCGGGGACCTCGTCGCTGTCGCTGCCCCGGCCATAGGTCAGCAGGTTGTAGACCCGCTGGATCAGCACCGTGGTCTTGCCGCTGC
>DXUR01000614.1 GCA_019417795.1 Clostridiales bacterium
GTAAGCCCGCTGCTGCGAGAATTATCTGCAACTGCCCCAGATTGATGTTTGGCAGGTTAATGATAGAGTATCGCATCTGAAACGATGTTTTTAAGCAATCCGTCCCGAACGCTGCATCTAAAATCAGAATGTGTACCGTGATCCCGACAAGGAAAGTAACAACGAAAAGTGTAAATGCCGCCAGAATTTTGGTAATTGCTAATTGTTTACGCCCGTATTTGGTGGTTCGCAGGATGCTGTCACCGCCCGTTTGATATTCTCCGGCAAAAGTAGGAGCTGCGATTGCCACACACAAAATAGCAAGGAGCAAAATATAAAGCTCAATATAATCAAATGCATCTTTAGAAATTCCAGAATGAAGATAAAATGGCGTATCAAGTTCTGAATATTTTTCAAGAGCTTTCTGTTGTGCGGTTTCGTTTTCTCTTTGCTCATTCCGCATGACATCCTGTAAATGTTCTGCGCACTTTTCATAATAGGCTCCGTCAATGTCATTCGGGTCAATATCCATTAAATCAGCACCAATGCCTGTTAATGGATCAGCAAACGCTTCGGACAGACCCATCAGCAAGTGACGGAACGGGACGATTTTTTCAATATATACAGCCAGAGGAAAGCCCTCTTCCTCGACTGGCCCATATTCTCGAACGCAGCTTTGATAAGTTTCCAAAGCCGATTTGATCCTATCCGGGGTCACTTCACCAGCGGATGTTTTATATAAATCTTGTTTGTACTTGATCGCTGCCAAGCCGTTTAATTCTGTAACCGTGCCATCTTTGTTTGGACGGTTAATACCCTCAAATGAAATAGGCAGGTATGCCATGGCTACGGAAAGCAAAAGTGCGATTGCAAGTAAAATCAGGGTGCGCCGTGACTTCAAAATACGTTTTATTTCAAGTCTAAAGAGTCGCATATTATCTGTCCTCCTTTTCCAAGTCTGTCTGCGGAAACAACCACAGATACAGGTCTTCCAATCGTGGTTCCGTTGTAACAGATCCATCAATTTCCGAGTGTTCGGACAGATAACGAATAGAAACCTGATTGTGATCTTCGCCTCGCTGATTGATAATGTGCAGCCGCATTTCACATTCCGGCAGCTTTGAGGCCGGAATTGTGCAATTCCAAACCTTGCCCTCAATCTGCTTGACAAGTTCTGCGGTAGTTCCGACATCAACAATTTCTCCGGCTTTCATAATTGCGTTGCGCGTAGAAATATATTCTATGTCAGATACGATATGGGTGGAAATCAACACGATTCGATCATGCGAAAACTCGGAAATGAAATTCCGCAGACGCACGCGCTCTCCGGGATCGAGTCCTGCTGTCGGTTCGTCCATGACAAGTATCTCCGGGTCGTTCAACATAGCCTGCGCAATACCAACACGACGCTTCATGCCGCCTGACAGATTGGAGATTTTTTTCTTTTTCACATCGGAGAGCGAAAGAATGTCCAACAAATGATTGATCTTTTTGGTAGTTGCCATTGTGGGAATATCTTTCAGCGCAGCCACATACTCCAAATAATCTTTGACCGTAAAATCCCGGTGATACCCAAAGTCCTGCGGCAGAAAGCCAAACTTGCTTCGGTAAACTTCACCCAACTCTCGAATGTTTTTTCCGTCATAGTAAACTGCTCCGCTGGTTGGTATCATAATATCGGCAATCATGCGCATGAGCGTGGTTTTCCCTGCACCATTCGCTCCCAAAAGTCCCCAAATGCCGGGAGTCAATGTCAGATTGACATCATTTACTGCTGTTTTGTCTTTGAACTGCTTGCTTAAATGCTCTATTTTCAGTTCCATGCTTACACTCCTTTCTTTTGCTTCAGCTGAACAATAAAAAGCCCTTGTTCGATAATCATTGTACCGAACAAAGGCTTTTCAATCTCAAAAATCACACGCTTAAATTCCTAAGTAATTCCTAAGATCACAGTCTTATTTTCCTAAGCGGAAAGGGGTAATGTAATCACAAAGTCTATGGTTTCGTTTTGACTGGATGCAGTAATCTTTCCACCATGTAAATGTATAATTTCTTCCGCAATAGAAAGGCCAAGTCCCGCACCACCTGTATTAGAAAGCCGAGCATCATCCAAGCGATTGAATTTTTCAAATATACTGTTAAGCTGTTCCTGTGGAATTGTTTTTCCACGATTTTCAAAAGTGATCTGAATATCATGCTCTAACCGTTTGGCGGATATAGTGATCTCTGTCTGCGGGTAGCTATATGACGCTGCATTTCGTAAAAGGTTACTGAAAACTCTCGCCAGCTTTTCGGGATCAGCGTTCACAGATAAGTTGTCCTCCGCAGTAAATACCGCTGTATTGCCATTTGCGGAGAGTGTCGGGTATATTTCATCTATTACCTGCGCAATCAAACAATGTAAATCTACATTTTCTTTTTTGATAATGACCGTATGTGCATTGTATTTAGTAATTTCAAAAAGCTCATTGATAAGTCTTTCAAGACGCTCTGCTTTGTCCAACGCGACCTTTACATACTTTTCCTTTTGCTGCTCAGGCATATCAGGGGCTTCATGGAGCAGGCTCAAATAGCCGATTACCGTTGTGAGAGGGGTGCGTATATCATGTGCCAGATACATAATAATTTCATTTTTCTTTTCTTCTGCCTGCTTTGCAGCCCGTTTGCTCAACAGAACAGACATTTTGATTTGATTGAGTTGTGCCTCCAATTCTTTCAGTGGGTCAGACAATCAGTATACTTCTGTGGCGCTTAAGTCATTCTGCATCAGCACACTAAAACATGTATCCAAAGCTGCAACCGGTG
>DXUR01000615.1 GCA_019417795.1 Clostridiales bacterium
TGGCAGTATATTGTTACGAGGACGGTCAAGGAGCGGAGCTATTATCGGTATGAAGATGGAAAAAGAGTAAAGCATACTGTCACACCTGTCTTGGGAGAAAAGGCTGCTCATAACGGAAAAGTGGTTTACAGTCTGGACTTTGAAGTAACACCCCATCAGCTGCGGCATACTTACATTACCAATCTCATTCATGCATCGGTAGATCCCAAAACGGTTCAATACCTGGCAGGCCATGAAAGCAGCAAGATTACCATGGACATTTATGCAAAGGTTAAGTACAACAGACCAGATGAGCTGGTCAGATCAATGAGTTGCGCGTTTGCAAGCTGGGACGCAGCACAGTAATAATAAAATAGGAAGTAAAGCAGGAGCGAGGCAAGGATGTCTCGCTCTTTGTTTTACATCAGCCGTATCTTTGATTAAATCGAGGCTTTCTGATAAAAAGAGAGTGTAGATACGGAGACTACACATTATCAAGAAAGGACGATCAAAGATGGCAAAAAAGAAAACACAGATCCCGAAGTATGGGACCATTACATTGAAAGGAATCCAGTATTACAGAACCAGGATTACGGATGCAGATGGCAAAGAGTTGAGTTTGTATGCCGCTACTTGTGAAGAATTGTATGAGAAGCAGTTAGAGGCCCGGAAGCAGGTGGAAGAAATTATCTTTCACCGGCAGCACCCGACAGTAGCCGAGTATGGAGAGAAGTGGCTGCTGATGCAGTCGGCAAAGGTGTCTGCGTCTACACTCAGAGGTTATACGAGGGATATGACAAACTATATCATCAAACCTCTGGGAGAGATGTATATGGAAGAAGTGACTGCTGACGATATTCGGCTGGCTCTTGTTCCATTGTCAAAGAAATCGGAAGGCTTATACAATAAGGTCAATATGCTGCTCAAGTGCATTTTTTATGCGGCAGAGAGAAACCAAATTCTTGAACACAATCCCTGTGCGGGAATATCCGGTAAAGGCGGAAAACCGACAAAAAAGAAGGAGGCATTGACAGATCAGCAGGTAGCCGTGCTTCTGGATACAGTCAAGGGGCTTCCTCCATATTTGTTTATTATGCTCGGTTTGTATTCCGGTCTGCGTCGGGAAGAAATTCTTGCACTGCAATGGGATTGTGTATTTCTGGACGAGGATACCCCTTATCTATCGGTGAGGCGGGCATGGCGTACAGAGCATAACAGACCCGTGGTTTCTACGGTGCTAAAGACTCCGGCGGCAAAAAGGGATATTCCGATACCGAAGTGTTTGGTGGATTGTCTGAGAGAAACGAAAGAAAATTCCATATCAGATTATGTGATCGCTGACAGCAAAGGAGAGCCACTGGCTGCCTCGCAGTTCCAAAGAGTGTGGCAGTATGTCGTTGTCCGCTCCACTAAGCCCCGGAACTATTATAAGTATGTAAATGGGGAGAGTATCAAATATACGGTTACTCCAACGCTGGGTATGACCCAGAAGAATCAACCCCAAATCAAATATACGCTGGACTTTGATGTGACACCTCATCAGCTGCGGCACACTTACATCACCAATCTTCTCTATGCGGGCGTTGATCCAAAGACAGTACAATACCTTGCCGGACACGAAAACAGCAAAACAACTATGGACATCTATGCAAAAGTGAAGTACAATAAACCAGAGGAGTTGTTTGGGGTAGTAAATGGTGCGTTTCATCAGGCTATCGCTGAATGAAAAAAGGCGATTTTTTATGGTCCGCATACCGGATAACCGAGAAGCAGAAAGCCGGAAAAGCCCGGAATATCAAGGAAAAACAGCTCAAAAACTCGCGCAGTACGGCCTCAAAGCCGCCCGGCGTGCGCCTCAGTTCAGCAAGCGCTGATATTATATTACGCGCCGAAGGAGCAAGCTTTTCAACAAGAAGCCCGAAACCATCCGGTTTCGGGCTTCTTTCTTTATACCTTGGCAAAAAACTGTCACCAATGAAGTTAAAACAGGAACTGTTTTTTCAATGCAAGGATCTGCTGTCTGGCACGATCAGATCCATGGAGACTGGGGCAGATCGACAGAGGGAGCCCAGTGCGGAAGCGTGGCGAGGGAATTAGCGTAAAAAATAAGTCTCTCCGGGCAGAGGGACTTAAATAGCCAAACACAGGAGCACAGACAGAAAAAGAATACCGAGACTAATGCAGCAGACGATTTTCAAACCAGTATCCATTCCATGCACCTCTTTCTACCTTATTATTCTATCAGGCCGCATGCAAAAGTCAATAAGAGGTGAAGCTGCTGACGGATGTTCTTCTGGTGTGCTGGCGTGAGAGTGCCGGGGCACGGTTGGAGCGGGCCTATGCGGAGAAGATCGGGAAAGATATTGTCGTGGCGGAACAGGGATGGATCGAGGAATATTTGGAGAGGGCGGAGACAGTCCCTGGAATTGAATAAAGCAAAAGAAACCCCCTCGCTTTTGCAGCGAGGGGGTTCCGTTCGTAAAATCGAAGATAAAATGTCTTTTTTGAGTTTTTTATTGTCGTAATGGAAAATATTTTTACCGCCTAAAACGGCTGAAAACGTTGAAATATAAAGAAAACCACGCAATCACAAGGATTGCGTGGTTGGCGCGGAAGGAGGGATTTGAATTTTAAGCTGTGTGTAAAATGCTGTATCAGCGTATCTCAAAAGCCGTGTGTTTTCAGTGCTTTGCGGGTTTGTGTGTAAAATGCTGTATCACGTTATAAAAGCTGTAAGGGGTAAACTAAGGGGTAGAAAACAGCGTTGCTTTTTGATGGTTCCCATGTTATCCTGTCGATAG
>DXUR01000616.1 GCA_019417795.1 Clostridiales bacterium
CAAAAGAGCAAAAGCTGTGTATAACATAAGTTATACACAGCTTTTGTCTAATTTGTCGGGTGTTGACAGAAAAGATGCGTTCTGGCAAATTTCAAGCAAGTGTCGCTTCCTATATTGAGTTTTACAATACCAAACGACCTCATTGCACACTGAAGAATTTAACGCCTTGCCAGGCGGAAGAAAACTTCAACAAGAACGCCAAATGAGATAGTGGGGTTCGAATCGCCTGACTTTTATGTTTTCTACTTCAATTTGAAGTGGTTTGAGCCTTTTCATCTCAGATTTTTCATGGTGCGTCAATCCCCCAAAACGCTGTCATGTCAAGGCTTTCAGAGTATAAAACAGCCCCACCAAATTCGCAAGTCTCATCGACTTGTTCGAATTGGGTGGGGTCATTCAGTTGTCGTGTGTCGACAGAAAAGATGCACTCTTTTCGCATTCACCTCAACCAGCTCATTGGAGATATGCCTGCACTATGCTACGAATATCCGGTGAAAGTCTTACCGCATCCATTTTTCTGGTGATTTGGTTGTAAAGCGTTGCCGCTTGGTCTTCAAGTGATGAAAATGGATCGTTAGTATAGAACGCTTTTCTCCATGAATAGGTACCATCTTATTAATGTAATTATACACCGGCCATCAATTTCTCTCCACTACTGCACACAATAAAACAAGGGATAGAGGCGCACTGAGCAATATGTCAGTACGCCTCTATTCCTTATTTTAGCCGCAGCATTTGCTCATACAGCATAACGAATCGTCTCTCCACCACCATGTTCTCATGGTAATGCCCGAAGAACCAGTACTGGAATCTGCAGCGTTCCCGAATCTCATCGAAGAAGTCTGTCAGCGCATCTCGCTGGTACAATCCTCTACTGAAGGTGTCCTGGACACTGCTGGGGCAGCAGTGGGTGATGATGTAGTCCAAGTCCCAACCTGTTTTGTCCAGTGCTTCTCTTGCGGTCCGGTATTCGTCCTCGCCGGGCAGTTCCTCTTTCCACCAGGAGCGGTGATTGACTCGGTAGAGAGCGCCTGCGGCGTTGAGCTGCCGCAGCTTTCGCTCATAGTCCGGATTATCCGGTTCCAGAATGCCGTCCCGGATATCGTGGCTGCTGGCGCCGCCCATGGTAAATATCCGCTTTCCGCAGATGTTATAAAGCTGGCCCCGCATCAGATGCAGGACGCTGGGGCGTATGGCCTGTACCAAGCCGCCGTGCCATTGGCTGATTGGATAGTTGCGGAGCAGATCATAGTTTTCATGGTTTCCGCTGACGAACAGCGTGGTAAAGGACCTGGTCTCCAGCCAGTCCAGCCACTGCTGCTCCGCATCGCCGCCATCCCAGACACCGCCGAAGTCTCCACAGATGATGAGGTAATCCTCTTTGGTCAGGTCACGTTGCTCATGGAATGCTGCAGGCAGGAGCCTGCTGAAATCACCGTGCGTATCACCGGTTATAAAAATGGCCATTTCCTTTCTCCCTTTTCTATTCATTCTACTTCCTGTTCCAGCACCACATCCGAGTCTCGGAAGTGGATGTGGATGGTTTCCGCATCCTCCACCGTGATCTTTTGGATGACCTGCCGGACGAGCTCATTGTCAAATTCCGTGTAGCCCGCGGCGCATTCCATGATACTGTCCCACATCTGCCGGCGTCTGGCAGCCTGTTCCTCCAGATCGACCTCTGCCTGCTGCGCGTCTGCGATCTGCGCCTTAAGGGATTCCTTCTCATCCGTCAGCGCTTTCATTCTGGCATTCAGCTCGGTATCGGCCATGTTGACGAGCAGCCGATCCAGCACATCGCTTTGCTCCCGGCTCACCGCATCCATACGCTTCTTCAGCTGCAGCAGCCGTGCACCGGCCTGAGATAACGCCTGCCTGGCTTCCTCCGCCATGGCCAGCACATCGGGGCAGACCTCCTGCCGGATGGCGGCGTACTCGTTCATGGCCGCGAGGATGGCGCTGTGCAGCTTGCCTTCATCCAGTGTCGGAGAGTGCCGGCAGTATTTTGTACCGAACTCCAGCCGGGAGACACAGCGCCACACGATGCGCTTTTTCCCATTTCTGGCCCATGTGACCCGCTTGTAGGGGGAGCCACACTCGCCGCACACCAACAATTCTGTCAGAGCGTATTTGCCGGAGTATTTCCCAAGTTCCGTTTTTCCGCTCTTTTGCAGCACCTTCCGTTTGCTGGACCGGCGCGTCATCTCCTGCTGCACCTGATTGAACAGATCCCTTGAGACAATGGCCGGATGGCTGTTCTCCACATAGTACATCGTGCGTTCACCACGGTTCTTTTTGACCTTTTTGTTGATGCAGTCCGTCACATAGGTTTTCTGCAGCAGGGCGTCTCCAATGTACTTTTCATTGGTCAGGATATTGTGGATGATGGAGGGAGACCAGCGCTCTACACCCTGTGCGGTGGGAACACCGTCCTCGTCCAGCTCCCGCTTGATCTGTCTCAGGGTGCAGCCGTCCAGATACCTGTGGTAAATGCGGCGGATGATCTCCGCTTCCTCCGGTACGATCTCCGGCTGTCCGTCCGCCCCCTTCCGGTATCCCAGCATCTTTTTGTACTGGAAGGTGACCTTTCCCGCCTCCGCGCTCTTCTGCTTTCCCCATGCGACATTCTTGCTGAGAGACTCGGATTCCGCCTGGGCGAAGCCGCTGAACAGGGTGATGAGAAATTCGCTGGATTCCGTGAGGGTGTTGATGTTTTCCTTCTCGAAGTACACCCCAATGCCGTTTGCTTTCAGGAGCCGCACCGTATCCAG
>DXUR01000617.1:0-1084 GCA_019417795.1 Clostridiales bacterium
CGGAACGAGGACGGGGCGATAAAGTCCTTGGTAGAAAGCCCCGACGGGGCAAGCCACTTCCAGTCAAAGGAGAACGGTTCCCCGTCCGGGTGGAAAATGCTGTGCATGACTTCCAGCCGTTCCTTGGCGTCCAGTCCCCACGCGGAGGCCCCCATGCTCTTGAAATAGCCCAAAAGGTCGGTTTCGATCCGGCGCAGTCTGGCGCGGGCCATTTTCAGGCTGTCCGCCTCGATGGTGTAGGTCATAAATTTCCGCTTCATCAGGCCGTTGTTCCCGTTCACAAGCTGGTCTTGCAAAATGTCGGAATACTCGCTGCGGATGTCGTCGAAGTCGTCCCCCTGCGCCCGGATTTCAAAGCTCTTGGCGTACTGCTTGGGGTCGATCTTGCGGTTGATAAAGGAAAACTGCACATGAATGGAGGCGTCCAGATAGTTGTAGAGGTCGCACAGGTTTTCAAAGATGGCGGTCTTGGTGTCCGCCTGCGCCAGTTGGTAGCTGATGTCCGTAAACTCAATGCACTTGGAAAAGGTGCGGGGCGTCACCCGGCACACGCCGTCCTGATACATGGCCTCATAGGGAATACTGACCTGCGCCGAATGGGGCTTGCCGTCGCCCTTATACTTTCGGATGACGGCCTGAATCTCTTTCTTTTCGGCGCGGGTGAGCTTGACCGGCGCTTTTGCGCTCGTTTCGTTCTTTTGCTTTTTGGACAATGGCGTTGACCTCCTTTTCCATTTGGGATTGCCGCACAAGGGCGGTATAAGCGTTGTTGGTCTGATAGGGCCGTTCCTTGGGCTGGATGAAGCAGCACTCGACGATCTGGCGCACCACCACTTCAAGGGGCTGGCCGTGTTTTTCGTAAAGCGCCAGCAGAAAGCCCGGCAGCATGGCAAACACCATAATGAGCGCCGCCGCGCTGGTCGGGACGCGGCCCCGGATCAAAAAGAAAAGCGGGACGCCTACCAGCAGCGCGCCGCCAAAACAAATGAGCTGGCGTTTCGTCAGCCCGAATACTACCTTGGATTTGACCTTGGTTAAATCCTTGGGGACAGTTACATAAGCCATAAAAAGTCACCTCGTTTCT
>DXUR01000617.1:1184-2770 GCA_019417795.1 Clostridiales bacterium
GTCTTGAACAGACAGAAGCAAAGCAAAACGGTATAGCCCATACAGCCCCAGATCGCACCGGATATGTCGTCGGCGGTTCCGATCTGCTGGATCAGCACCGCATAAATCCCGACAACCACCATGATTAAAAAGGCTTGGAAGCCCAGCGCAAGCAGGGATTTCAAGTAGTTCTGGCCCATGCCGCGCCACTCTGCATTGCCCAGCGTGGCAAGGGGGATCGGCCCCAATGCGGTCACGGCGTAAATTTCAATCATTCTTCCATAGGTCACAAGGAAAATGCAGATGGAAAGAATGTTCATCGTCAGCCCCACAACAAGGGTCTGGAACCACAGGCCCAGAAGCGGCCCGATGTCCATTGCTTCAAGGCGGCTTTCCAGATCAGGGAGCAGCGTGTCAAAATCAATGCTGGTATCTCCGATAATCACCCCGGCGCTCTGGTTGACGACCTGCTGGGTGGCGTCAAACACGCCCATGACGATATTCCATGTGTTCGTCACAATGAGAATGGCAAAGGCGCTTTTGAAAATCCAGCGGAAGAACATGGAGCTGTCGAAGTCGTGCATATTGTTCTTTTCCACGATCATGTCGATCAGCTCATAGCACATCACAAGGGCGAGAATGGCCGCCGCAATGGGGACGATCACCGTTTCGGACAGGTTTTGCAGCATGGAGAAAATGCCGCCGTTCCAGTCCTGCGGGGTACTGCCCACATCCGACGCGATTTCCCCGACTTTGGTATTGACCGTGTTAAACAGGCCGGACAGGTTGCCCATGATACCGTCGATCAGGATTCCTTTGATCCATTCCCCGATTAAATCACCGATCATGTGGGGACACCTCCTTTCCCGCGCCCTCCCAGATCAGAGAGGACGCGGAGGGTTTTCTAACACACATGGGGTTATCCCAGCAGCCCGGACAGCAGCGGAACAAGGGTCATGCCGATCAGGGCAACGCCTCCTCCGGCGACAAGCTGCTTGATTCCTTGGCTCTTGCTCGCCGGGTTGTCCGCCCCGTATCCCTCCAAAAGATTGACGCCGCCCCATACGCAAAGCGCGCCGCCGAGGCCCACAACGATGGTCTGCAAAGTATCAACTGCACTATTGAAAAATTCCATAAATATACCTCCATAAATTCAGATTGTGATGGTGTTTGGGTGCAAAAAAAGCCGCCGTTCACAGCGGCAGCCTCACAATCCGCAGACGGCCCGGAGTTACTGGCCGTCCCGCCATTCCAGCACAGCCAGCGAAAAAATTTCGCCCCATGCTTCACACAGTCTGCGGTCTATTTCCCTTGCAAGTTCTTCGGCTTCCCCGTCCGTGGGCGGGGTATCATGTTCTGCGATCCACTGGCACAGCACCGCAGCGGAAATGATTGCCCGGTAGATTTCTTTCTCATACTTGAAATAATCCGCAAATGTCCATTCGTCCGAGTGTCCCATCGGTCACGCTCCTTTCTCTATGGCCGCTTTATTCTGCGGAAAAATCTTCCTCCGACAGCTCAATGTCGTAGAGGTCAAAGGGTTCGTCCTCCGTTATCACGCGCCGCCTTTTCCGGCGCAGGGACGACAGGTAGCTGTCCACATCAAA
>DXUR01000618.1 GCA_019417795.1 Clostridiales bacterium
GCAATACCCGGCGTTGTCAGGAACATGGACAAAATCTTTTCCGGGAACAGCTCGGCGGGGATATAGAACACCAGCGACAGCAGCGTTGCGGCGATAATGAAAACTCTGGTCAGCGTCTTTACCCGGTCATAGTCTTTCGCACCGTAGTTTGTACCGGCGGCAGGCTGGAATCCCTGGCTGATACCCCATAGAGGTACAAAAGAGAAATTCCAGAACCGGAGCGCCGCCGCTAAAAGGAGCTGGGAGGTTTCACCGCCATAGTTCGATGCCACACGATAAATCACTGTCTGCTGCACCAGGGTCAGAATCTGCATTAACAGAGCAGAGATGCCGACAGAAAGAACCTGGGGAAGCAGCTCACCATCAATGCGGATACGCCCGATCTTCACATGGGGGCTTTTCTTCTTGAAATACCACAGGGTAATCGCAGCCTGGACAAACTGGGAGAAAATCGTTGCATAAGCAGCCGCTTCAATGCCCATGCCGTAGGGGTTGAGGATGCTGATAAAAATGGGGTCAAGGATAATGTTCAAAATAGCGCCGCTGGCAATAATGGTCATTGCCCTTTTGAGCTGGCCTTCTCCACGGATGACCATGTTGGCGCTCTGGAAGAAGTTTACGAACAGAGAACCGGCGAATACGATCCGCAGATATTTCTCAGCGTAATTCAGAATGTTATCGCTGGCTCCGGTCAGGGACAGAAGCTGGCGGGTGAAAACCATACCCACAACAGTGTAGATGACGGACAACAGAAGAACCATCGCAACCAAGTTGCCCATGATCTTCTTAATTGTGTTCTCGTCCTTCTTACCGATAGCGCGGGACAGTACCGATGCAGAACCCACGCCCAGCATTGCCGCTGAACCGGCATTGATAAGGGTTAAAGGATAGGATACCGATATGGCTCCCATCTGCACGTCACCAACCATCTGGCCGACAAAGATGGAATCCATCATGTTATAAAGCCCAACGACCACCATGCCAAGAACCGCAGGGATGCTAAGTTCAATCATCAGCGGCCAGGGATTTTTTGTTAAGAGCTTTGTTCTTGTGTCAAGTGCCTGTTTCATCACTCTATTCCTCCTGGTCTATTTTAATTATAAGGTATCCAGCAAAACGCGCCAGTGACGCGCCTCACTGGATTAACCATATCTAACTAACCACTTAAAGTATATAAAAACCGGGCTTCTTTGTACGCTCCCAACCGCAGGATTTATAATCCAATCTGAAACGAATTTAGGAGCGGAAAGGACATAAGGCCCTTCCCGCTCCCGTTGTTACTGTATCATTTTTTCCAGTAATTTCAGGGCTTCTTCCAGTTTTGGATTTACAGCGTCCGTTTGCAGGGCCTCCCGGACGCAGCTTCGTATATGGGCTTGCAAAATCTGCTGATTGGCGCTTTTTAATAACGCCTGCGTAGCAAGAAGCTGATTGGAAATATCCACGCAATAGCGATTTTCCTCAACCATTTGCAGGATACCGTCTAACTGTCCTCTGGCGATTTTTAGCTTGTGAACAATATCGCCTTTCTTGGCCTTCATAAACGGCCCGTTACTGGATACTGACGAGCTGATAGCCAGCGTCCTCGATAGCAGCTTTCAGCACAGCATCCGGCACATCCTGGTCAAGCTTCACCTGGGCCGACTTACTCTCCAGGGAAACATCCACATCCTTGATGTCCTGGATGTCCCGCAGAGCCTTATCAACGTGTTTTACACACATTCCGCAAACCATTCCTTCGATGTTCAATACTTTTTCCATGTGAATTGCTCCTTTTCGGTCTTGTTTAATCGTTGTTTGTCCGTACATAGGGTCTGAATCCAGTTCTGTATTGGCCTGATGCTTTGCTTTGAACCAGCGCAGCCGCAGGGCATTGGACACCACGAATACCGAACTGAAACTCATAGCAAAAGCGCCGATCATGGGGTTCAGCTTCCATGCAAAGGGAAGATAGAATACGCCTGCCGCCACCGGAATACCGATGATGTTGTAGATAAACGCCCAAAACAGATTTTGCTTGATGTTGCGGATAACCGCCTTACTAAGCTGGATTGCCGTAGACACATCCAGCAGATCGCTTTTCATCAAAACAATATCCGCTGACTCAATCGCCACATCCGTTCCGGCTCCGATAGCGATACCAACGTCCGCTCTGGCAAGGGCCGGAGCATCGTTGATACCGTCACCGACCATTGCCACTTTCTTCCCGGCGCTCTGCAAACGGCGGATTTCCTTCTCCTTATCCTGGGGGAATACCTCTGCCACGACACGATCCACGCCGACCTGATGCCGAATCGCTTCTGCGGTCTTTGCATTGTCGCCGGTCAGCATGACCACCTCAATGCCCATGCCGGTCAATTCCGCTATGGCCTGCTTGCTGGTGGGCTTAACTACATCTGCCACGGAAATGACACCAATAAGCTGACCGCCACGGGCAAAGAACAGAGGTGTTTTCCCGTCAACGGCCATTTCCTCGCCCAACTGAAGGAGTGCGCCGCCATTGATGCCATTTGCCGCCATCAGTCGGCGGTTTCCGGCAAGGCACGTTTCGTTTCCGATCTGACCCACAAGGCCCTGACCAGGAATCTGCTTGAAATCATCCACCGGGAGGAAGGAAAGTTGTGTTTTTTCGGCCTCTGCCACAATCGCGTCCGCCAGCGGATGCTCGGACAGCTTTTCCAGCGAAGCGGCAATTTGCAGCAGCTCCTTTTGTGGAACGCCCTCTTTGCAGAGCATATTTGTCACCACGGGCGTACCTTGGGTAATTG
>DXUR01000619.1 GCA_019417795.1 Clostridiales bacterium
GTGGATGGTTCAGACGTGATCGACGCGCAGGCAATCAAAAGTCCTGTACTTGGTATTATTCCCCCAACCGAATTGTCCGGTGGTGTAAAAACTCTGCTGCTTATTAAAAACTGCCCGGATGAAGTGTTCAATGCTTCAACATGCGGAGATAACTGCGCACGTTTTATTCTTGAACTGGCAAAAGCAAAAGATGTTACGATCAACTTGCGTCATATTATGGATTTTGATAAGGCAAGATTTACGGCTAAAGTTATGAACGATAACAGTATCGTTCATAACATGGAAGAGTTGTTGCCGATTGCAGCGAGATATGTATAAGCGGAGGCGGACATGAAAGGAAAACATAGTATCGTTGTTCGCAACCGCAGAGTCCAGTTTGCCTTGGAGCTGGAGCGCAATATCACAGTGATACGAGGTGATAGCGCAACAGGAAAAACAACCATGCTGGGGATGCTGCGAGATTACGAGGAGTTGGGGGCACAGAGCGGAGTTGCTGTTCAATGTGATAAGCCATGCCGGACTTTAACTTCCCGTGACTGGGAAAGTCAGTTGAGCCGCATGAAAGACAGCATCGTTTTTGTAGACGAAGGAAATGCTTTCGTTTCTTCTCGTGCCTTTGCACAGGCAATTTGTGGGTCAAGCAATTACTATGTTCTCATCACAAGAGAAAGCCTATATCAATTGCCGTATAGCGTAGAAGCGGTTTTAGAACTGCGAACTACAACTCGCCGTGAGAAATGTACTTACAACAAAGCGTATCCCTACTATGGAACGCTTGAGCATGCCGCAAGTGAGATGGATCGCTCAGACCGCATTCTGACCGAGGATTCAAACAGTGGGTATCAGATGCTCTCAAAAATCGCGGAGCAATATCATGTGCGCTGTGAAGCCGCAAATGGGAAATCGAATATTTATGCTTGCTTGGAAGAGCGTTCAAATGATAAGACCTTGGTGATTGCGGATGGCGCGGCGTTCGGCGCAGAGATGGAAAAAATCTATCGCTTTTTGAAATTGCATCCGAGCCAAGTAATGCTTTATTTGCCAGAGTCCTTTGAGTGGCTGATTTTGAAATCAGGAATCGTTCATAACGCAAAACTTGCGGATATCTTAGAGAGGCCGGAGGAATATATCGACTCTGCTAAATACTTCAGTTGGGAGCAGTTTTTTACTGAATTATTGATTCAACTGACAAGTGAGCGGGACTATATGCGCTATGGAAAACAGAGCTTGGCTCCTTTCTATTTACAGGCCGAGAATATCCGAAAAGTGATCAGTGCCATGGAAAGAGACTGACAGTTCTGTATGTGAGTCATATCTTCGACCAAAAGTTTAGAGTGTAGAGCTTTCGGGAAAGAATTTTTTTGTAGTAGGACAATTAATATTGATGGGCGATAAAAAGATATATATCGTTGCAAAAATCTTTGATCAACAGGGCTGCATTGCTTACCGATGCAAGACACTTAATGAGGCGCGTTGTGTACCTGGCACACTGGAGGCGCTGAGAGCGGATGGAGTTCAAATTGTTATTCTGGACTCTCCTGAAATTTATTCTGAGTACGCACCCTATACCTACATTGAGGACTTGAAAGAATTCATCGATAAGGTCGCACAAATGAACCGAGTCGCACCCGTGTTCAGAAAGCATTGAGAAGGCTGAAAGAAACTGCCATAAAAATCGTTTTATTTTTGAGAATATCATGTTATACTGCAAATAGAGAATTGGCTGTGAGGGGGCGATACAGTGGAAAAGCTAAACGCGATTCGAGAACAGGTTATCCAGCTCTGTGATCCGCAGAAGATTCTGCTGTTTGGCTCGCAGGCGAAGGGAACCGCGACAGCAAAGAGTGATATTGACCTTTGCATCATTGCGTCAACCCATGATAAGCGTTCACTGCTGACAGATTTGTATTGTGATACGGAATCTGATACGCCGATTGACTTCCTTTTGTATACGCCGGAGGAGTGGGAACGCAGTGTGGCAGATAGCCAGAGCTTTGCCCACAAGCTGAACAGGGAGGGGGTTGTACTCTATGGGTGACAGCCTTCGATATAAGGACTGGTTTGAAAAAGCGGCACATGACCTGCGAGGTGCGGAAATCTTAATGGAGCATGACGGTGGTAACGATTTAGTCGCGTTTCATTGCCAACAGGCGATGGAGAAGATGCTGAAGGGTTGGCTGCTCAAAATGACAGGCGAATTGTTGGATGGACATAGCCTTGTATTTCTGTGCAGAAAGGCAACTGCGGCAGGGGCACCGTTGAAAGGTAACCTCAGAGACTGTGCGTATGTAAACCAGTTTTATATTGAAACCCGCTATCCATCTGACTCTTATATGCCTGTGTCCGAAGAGGAAGCACAGGATTGTATGGATGCCGCAAGGAAATTGATGGAGTTGCTTGTATAACGCGCAGACTACTATTTGACTACTACCGCGAAAAACTTCGGAAGCCCTGCCTTGCAAGGCTTCCGAGGCTTTTCTTCAAAATGGCGGAAATTCGTGCAATCTCAACCAAGCCCTTGCGCCGTAGCGGTTTCCGGCTTGACGGCCTGATAACTCCGACTCTAAAGGCCGCTGGTTCGAATCCAGTCGGGCGTACCAGAATGTGTTGATGAAAGATGCAGCACAGAAAACTCTGCACGAAAGTGTGGAGTTTTCACATATTTATTAGCTTTTTCACTGAAAAAAGTTAGAAAAACAGGTTTTATCAAGGTTCCGTCAAGATTTATGCGCAAAATTGTTTGCAGGCTCCGGCTGAGTGAAGTC
>DXUR01000062.1 GCA_019417795.1 Clostridiales bacterium
CGGTGGTGGAGGAAATGATGAAGCTGCTGCCGCTGGTGTTCTATCTTCTGGTGTTTGAGCCGGAGAGCGAGAGAATTAAGCCCGCCGCCATCACGCTCGCCCTGAGCTTCGCCACCTTTGAAAACGTGTGCTATCTCATCCAGAACGGCGCGGACCGCTTCTCCTTCATCTTCTTCCGGGGCTTCGGCACGGGAGCCATGCACGTCCTCTGCGGCCTGATCGTGGGCGGCGGGCTTGCCTATGCGTGGCGGCGGACGTGGCTTAAAATAGCCGGTACGTGCGGGCTGCTGGGCGCGGCCATCACCCTCCACGCCATCTATAATCTGCTCATTGCTTACGGCGGCGCGGCGCAGTATGTGGCCTATGTCCTGCCGGTGCTGCTGGTAGCGGCGGGAAGATGGTCCGCTTTCCGCTTATCGCAGAGGAAATAACCGAACATTTACTCCCTGAGAGCTGCCTTTTGGCGGCTCTCAAATTTTTTTGAAAAATTTTGCGTTTTGGGTGAGAGTTTTTTCGATTTTTTGTACCTATATAAGTGAAAGGGTTTTTATCACAGTTCCAGACAAACCGGAAAGGGGGTTCAAACGATATGTACGATACCGCAAGACGGGTCGCATTCGTCAAGCAGCGGGTGCGGGAAAACAACCGCCGGAGGCAGCGGCGCGAGGTAATAAGTCTCTCCGCAGCGTGTATGCTGCTGTACGCGGCGCTGATGCAGACAGCGGGCACGGTCGTCGGGCCGGGGCAACCGGAAGCATGGGGCGTGTTCGGCTCGATGCTGCTGCGGCAGGACGCGGGCGGCTATGTGCTGGTGGCCGTCGTCTCCTTTGCAGCGGCGGTGGTCATCACCGCGCTGTGCTTCCGGCTCAGAAGCAAGGAAAACCGGAGAAAAGACGGGACGGATAAGCCGAACCAACACGAAAAGGAGGAGAAAAGCCAATGAAGAAACGAATACTCAGTATCATACTTCTATGCTGCATGGTGCTCGTCCTTTTGCCGACGACCGTGTTTGCCAACAATGACGGCGCAAAAGCCATACAGCTCGGTACAAGTGGAATCAGTGGTTATGACAGCACAAATCGCAGCTATGACTATATTTATTTTGGCACATGGAATAACAGCACCGTCAAATGGCGTGTGCTGGATACAAAAACCAATATGCCCAATGCTCAGGAGGGCGACGGATTTTTTCTGCTCTCTGATGCGCTGCTTGGGACTGGAGCGTTTGGCGGCGTAGAATTTGATTATACGACCCCATATTTCAACGACTGGAAGGGCAGCCGTGGGCAGGACTGGTGTAATGACTTTTACAGCAGAAGTCTCAGCATTACGGAGCAAAAAGCTGTTTTGGCAACCAGCAAAAGTGATGCTCTATATGGTATGTACTATGACGCTTCTGACAACATCCTGGATGGGGACAAGGTGTTTTTTCTCTCGGCAGAGGAAGCGGAAAATGCAGCCTACGGATTTACCGATGACAATGCGCGTATCGCCAATTATGGCGATAGTGCATACGTATGGTGGCTCCGTTCTCCTAGGAGAATGAACCCTGATTCTGCGGGGACGGTCAATGAAAAGGGCGCTGTGATCGGTGAATGGGTAGGCCAAACCAACGCCGCCCGCCCTGCCTTCAACCTGAAGCCGGACTCTGTCCTCCTCGTTTCTGCAGCCGTTGGCGGCAAAGGTACTGCTGACGGAATGTTCAAAATCCCGGAATACAGCGGGGACGAATGGAAATTGACACTTTTGGACGATACCCGTACTTTTAGGGTAACGGAAACTACCGCAGCAGGAAAACCCGGCGGCACGGTTACGCTGAATTTTTCCGGGCCGAGAACGGGGTTAAATGAATATATTTCTGCGATTATCGAGGGTGAAAGCGGTGCGACCTATTATGGAAGGATTATGAAGCCCACTGCCACAGACAGGCAGCTCAGCTTTACACTGCCGCATGACCTTGCCAGTGGAAATTATAAACTCCATGTGTTTTCCGAGCAGTGTAACGGTGATTACCAGACTGACTACGCCAGCCGATTTCAGACGGTAGCGTTGACGGTGGAGGAGGCAGCCACCGAGCAGTTTGCCCTCACTCCTGGCGGCACTTATTACTTTGACCTCTCCGGTGAGAACATTCCAGGCACAATAAACGATGATTTACCGGACAAATCAATGCACTATGTTCCCTTTACCTATGCAGGGGCAGTGAACGCCTACAAGCTCACATCTGCGATGGCAACCACCGAGGAGTATGCACAGCAGTATAAATACGACCACAGCCTGTTTATAGCGGACCATGCCGTAACGCATACGGTAAGCTGGGATGACTTAAATACGAAAAGTCTGATTTTCGGCAAGGACTATGTCGCCGGCGGCGTGGACTATACCCTGCGCGCACCGTCTGTGGGAAGTGACTATACAGGCTCGGATGAGTCCCAACGCGGCGTGCCCCAAAGCAACGAATGGGACACGATGCTGAACAAGAACAGCGGATATATCCAAAACTGGAATGGAATGTATTCGTGGGGACAGGATACTGTTTCTGTCGACGCGTCGGACCGTGCGGTTCGCGGGTACATTTCGGCCCGCTTCTGGAACTTCAGCTATGCTTCGTACTCCTATCCGATCGTCGGTTTCCGCCCCGTCCTTGAAGTCCCGAAACCTGACACACTGGGCTCTGACGGACTGAAGGTCGTTACCCTTGATCTTGGCGGCGGCAAATTGGGGAATAGCTCCGAGGATATTCAAATCATTGTGAAAACCGGCAGCGAGTTTACCGCGCCTGCGTCCGGCGGTTTGACCCGCCCGGACGGAAATACAGGCAGCTACTTTATGTGGCTCGGAAGCAACGGTAAGCTCTACGCCCCCGGCGACAACGTTCCGGCGGACGTTACCAAGCTCACGGCGCAGTTTGCTTTATCAGAACAGTTTTCCCTCAAGCCCGGCGGCACCTATTACTTTGACCTATCGGCAATGGGTATTCCCGGCACGGTGAACACCGGGAACGAAGACGGCGCAGTTTCTTTGCCGGATACGTCGCTGCACTATGTTCCCTTTACCTATGCGGGAACAATAGAAGCCTACAAGCTCACGTCTGCGATGGTGACCACCGAGGAGTATGCACAGCAGAACAAATACGCCCACAGCCTGTTTGTGGCGGACTATGCCGTAACGCATACGATTAGCTGGGGTGGCCTGAATGACGAAGGTCTGATTTTCGGCAAAAATTATGCCAGCGGCGGCGTGGACTATACCCTGCGCGCACCGTCTGTGGGAAGTAACTATACAGGTTCGGGCAATTCCGAACGCGGCGTGCCCCAAAGCAACGAATGGGACACGATGCTGAATAAGGACAGCGGATATATCCAAAACTGGAATGAAATGTATTCGTGGGGACAGGATACTGTTTCTGTCGACGCGTCGCTCCGTGCGATTCGCGGGTACACTTCGGCCCGCTACTGGAGCTCCACCACTGCTACGAACTCCTATCCGGACGTCGGTTTCCGCCCCGTCCTTGAAGTCCTGAACCCTGACACACTGGGCCCTGGCGGGCTGAAGGTCGTTACCCTTGACCTTGGCGGCGGCAAATTGGGCGGCAGCTCCGAGGATATTCAAATCATTGTGAAAAACGGCAGCGCATTTACCGCTCCCGCATCCGGCGGTCTGAACCGCCCGGACGAAAATACGGGCAGTTACTTTATGTGGCTTGGCAGCGACGGTGCACTCTACGCACCGGGTGACAGCGTCCCGGCAAACGTGAACAAGCTGACGGCGCAGTTTGATTCCATAGAGCAGTTCGCCCTCGTTCCCGGCGGCACATATTACTTTGACCTCTCCGGTGCGGGTATTCCCGGCACGGCGAGCGGCAGCCTGCCGGATGCGTCGCTGCACTATGTTCCCTTTACCTACGCCGGGACAGTGGACGCCTACGCGCTCACGTCGGAGATGGCAACCACCGATGAGTATGCAGAGAAGCACAAATATCCACACAGCCTGTTTGTAGCGGACTTCGCCGTAACGCATACGATAAGCTGGGAGAATCTGAATGCCGCAGGTCTGATTTTTGGAAAAAACTACACTGCCGACAGCGTGGAATATACGATGCGCGTGCCGTCAGCAGGACGTTCTTATAGAGGCTCTGGCGATTCTGTACGCGGCAACCCACAAAGCAACGAATGGGACAAAATACTGGACAAATACGACGGATATATCAAAAACTGGAGCAAAATATATTCGTGGGGGCAGGATACTGCGCACAATTACGCGCAGGGTCGTGCGAACCGTGGGTATAGCTCGGCCCGCAACTGGAGTTTCTACGAATCTTCGGGTGCCAAATCGCACCTTGGTTTCCGTCCCGTCCTGGAAGTCCTGAACGCGAACACCTTGGGCGCTTACGGACTGAAAGCCATTACCCTTGACCTTGGCGGTGGCAAATTGGGCGGCAGCTCCGAGGCCATCCAGATTATCGTAAAAAACGGTGAGAGCTTTACTGCGCCTGCATCCGATGGTCTGATCCGGCCGGACGGAGATACCGGCAGCTACTTTATGTGGCTTGGCAGCGACAGCAAGCTCTACGCATCGGGCAGCAGCGTTCCGGCAGATGTAACCAAGCTGACGGCACAGTTTGCTCCCGGCATTTTTGACGTGACCATCACTACGGACAGACTGCCGGACGGCAAGGTGGGCGAGGCGTATAGCCAGACCCTGACCGCCGACGGCACCGAGCCTGTCGCATGGAGCATCAGCAGCGGCAATCTGCCCGACGGTCTGAAGCTGGATGGGAATACCGGCGAGATCAGCGGCACGCCTACTGCGGACGGCACCGCCAAATTTACCGTCAAGGCTACCAACAGCGCGGGCAGCAATACGAAGGAGCTGTCTATTACGATAGCTAAAGCCGCGCCTGCCGAGTATACCGTCAGATTCAACGCCAACGGTGGCGGCGGCACAATGGCAGATGTCACCGGCGTTTCCGGCAGCTACACCCTGCCCTCCTGCGGTTTTACTGAACCGGAAGGCAAGCAATTCAAGGGTTGGTCAACCAGTGCCGACGGTTCGGTTATTTCCGGCACGACCTATGAAGTAAGCTTGGATACTACCTTCTATGCAATCTGGGAGAGTAAAGAGTATTCCATCATCGTAACGGACGGCAAAGCGACAATCGGTGCAGGAAGCGAAATCAGTAAAGCGGCGAAAGGCACAACCATTACTCTGACCGCAAATGCGGCTCCTGACGGTAAGGTGTTTGATAAGTGGGTAGTAGAAAGCGGCAACACTACTCTTGAAGATGCGAACAGTGAAACCACTACTTTCATAATGCCTGACAGTGAAGTCAGCGTGAAAGCGACCTACACAATTCCCCATACCCATACCTACGATCAGGAAATTCAGAAGCCGGAAACCCTCAAGTCGGCTGCCGACTGCACCAACGATGCAGTATATTTCAAGAGCTGCTCCTGCGGAGAGATCAGCACAACAGAAACCTTTACAGCGGCAGGTACACAGCTCGGGCACGCATGGGCAAGCGATTGGAGCAAGGACACAGACAATCATTGGAAAGAATGCTCTCGCTGCCACGAAAAGAAGGACGAGGCGGCTCACGATTATGGTAGCGATAACATCTGCGACACCTGCGGATATGACAAGACCGTACCGCATACGCACAATCTGACCCTCGTTCCCGCAAAGGCTCCTACTTGCACGGAGAAAGGCAACACGGCATATTACACCTGCGACGGCTGTGACAAGTGGTTTGAGGATGCAACCGGTGCATCCGAAATTACCGACAAGACAAGCGTAATCCTTGCGGCAACAGGTCATAGCGCTTCCGACTGGAAGTCCGATAATACCGATCACTGGAAAGAGTGCACCGTTGTCGGCTGCGGCGTGATCATCGAGGGCAGCAAGGCGGCGAATACCGCCGGTGAATGGATTATCGACACTCCGGCAACAGCTACCACAAGCGGCTCAAAGCATAAGGAATGCACCGTCTGCGGTTATACGATGGCAACCGAAACTATCCAGGCAACCGGCGGCGGTGAGCATACTCACAGCTACGGCAGCGAGTGGAAGAACGATGCCGACAACCACTGGCATGAGTGCTCCTGCGGCGATAAGAAAGATACAGCAGCGCATACCGCCGGCGAATGGATCATCGATACCCCGGCAACAGCTACCACAAGCGGCACAAAGCATAAGAAATGCACCGTCTGCGGTTATACGATGACAATCGAAACTATCTCGGCAACCGGCGGCGAGCATACTCACAGCTACGGCTCCGACTGGAAGAACGATGCTACGAACCACTGGCATGAGTGCTCTTGCGGAGATAAGGCCGATAAGGCGGCACACGACTTCAAGTGGGTTGTTGACAAGGAAGCGACCGCAACGCAAAAGGGTTCCAAGCATGAGGAGTGCAGGGGTTGCGGCTACAAGAAGGCGGCAGTTGAGATTCCGGCTACCGGAACACCGACTGAGCCGGGCAAGCCGACCGATTCGGATTCTCTGCAGACCGGTGACAACAGCAATATGATCCTCTGGATCGCACTGCTGTTTGTCAGCGGCGGCGTAGTGATCGGCATCATCGTTTACAGCAAAAAGAAGAAAGAAAACGCTGAATAAATCAGCTGCGAACCTTTGAGCAAAGGGCGGTGACGGACATTGCCGTCATCGCCCTTTCGCTTGGACTGGAGAAGAAATCTTCCATTGATTTATAGCCTGTCCACTTCATAAAGTGACGTATGTTGTTGATATAGGTATCTGCAGTTCGGGAGGATCTGTTACGAATCAGGCATTCCTCTCTGAGCTTGCTAAAATATTTTTCGTACATAATAAACCTCCATGATACTAGTAACGTTAATGAGTCACTGCCATCATGGAGGTTCACGTATTAAAGATACCCTCTTGAGAAAAAGAGATTCTGGTGTTATTCTATTCATGGCAGTGTTAATGATGAAACTGTTCGATTGTTATTTTGTGGTGATTTAACAATACTACTTTTAGGGCTCATTATCTACTGCCTTTTTAAGTTAAAGAGAAAACTGTGCCACAGCCTTCGCAGGCCATCGCACAGCGATTTAGTTCAATTCAAGTTTGTCGAACTGACAAACCATAACAATTTAATATAAACAACAGCGTTAGAGCATTTATGTGATTGAAACATAGATGCTCTTTTTTTGTGCCCTTTGGGCAATGTATATGAATGTAACTTTAGGACATTTTGTCCAGAAGTTCAGATAAAGGAAATTAAGGAGGAACAAGAGATGTGCATTAAAATGTGTATCCTATGGGTGAGAGCACCCACAGACAGAAGCCATAGGAAAATATATAACAGGAGGACAGAACAATGGTCGATGAGTTGACGCAGGAGTCATTCCAAACGGGAAAGGCGATTGTGACTTTCAGCGTGGATCTGATAACAGCCATTGCGGAAGCCTGTAAACGTTCAGAAGAGAAAAATCCCGGTATGAGTGCGGAGCAGAAGGAAACTCTGCTCGGCAAGGTAGTCGATAAGGTGGTTTCCAACTATAAGGAGACACATGGCTCGTTAAAGGATTTTAACCAAGAGGGTAAAGATGTTACTTCCATAGATGTGAATGATGAGAGAACCGCAGAGATATTAAAGAAAGCGTGTAAAAAAAGTCATATTCCGGTGGATATGAGAGAAGTCACACGGGCAGATGGTTCGGTAACACATACAGCATGTGAACCTTATTTTATGACGATGCTATTTGTAGTATTCATGGCAAGAAGCAGAAAAGCGGAGTTTCAGATACCATTTGAACGACCAAAGATGAAAATGCTCCTGCAGAGTATCGGTATCTCAGTATGCTTCTGATGATGTAGCTGACCGGATAGGATTGATAGAATGATTTGCATGATGTTGTGGTATTAATTGCGGGTATGAGTGAAAAATGGTATAATCAATGTGCATTTTTCGATTATAAGTGGTTAGGATTATATAGTATATGACACAAAAGAGGGGAAACAAGGGATGGCTTTTGAAGAAGAACTTAAAACACTAATAGAAAGAACAAAAAAGAATGGCACAGATACATCTTATAAAGAATCGTATGAAGCAATAAATAGTAATTTTTATGATGTAAAAAAGCAACACGAAATATGGATGAATGATGTTGAAATATTTTTCAATAAATATTTAAAGGAGCATGTGTTAGCTCCGAAAATAGAGTCATGGCTATTTCATAGGAAATATAATCAATTAGTTGCGGCGTTAGAAAGTATATGTAATGACAAGAACTATATAGATAAAATGAATGGCATATCAACAGTGGAAGTGCCAAAGTATCAAGCAAATTCGTTGCCAGAATATGATGTTTTTATATCTCATGCGAATAAGGATAAAGAGAATCTAATAGAGGAACTATATAAGTCTCTAAAAAAGTTGGGTGTTAAAATATTTTATGATAAAGAAGAACTTGAATGGGGAGATAATTGGAAGGACAGAATCCTTAATGGGACTAAGAAAGCTGAATTTGCAATTATTGTGATTTCAGAGAATTTCTTTGATAGAGAATGGACCGAGAGAGAACTTGGCGAGTTCTTGAATCGTCAAAATAGAAATGGACAGAAATTAATTTTGCCTATTTTACATAATATTTCTGTAGAGCAATTAAAGGAGAAATATCCGACAGTTGCAGATATCCAGGCAATAGATTCGTCTAAATATAGTTGTGATGAGATAGCGCTTTCGTTTGCCAGGCAGTTAATCAAACGTTTGAAAAACATTTAGAGTGGGGAAAAATGAGATAGAACAAGAACAGGACTAGAATTAGACTGACAAAGAATAAATGTAGAAGGAATATTGTTTTAGATATTGGAGGTAGTAATATGGCAGAAGAGACACTGTTTTCCGGCGAATCAAAAAATATTGAATATAAGGTTGCAGTACCGGATAAAAGCGAAAAATATATGAAAACTGTTGTAGCTTTTGCCAATGGTAGGGGAGGAAAAATTGTTTTCGGAATAGAGGACAAGACCTTAGAAGTTGTGGGAATGGATGAAGATAGTATCTATAAGACAATGGATGCCATTACCAATGCTATTTCAGATTCTTGCGAACCTGCAATCAGACCGGATGTGGCGATGCAGACGATTAAGGATAAGACAGTGATTGTGGTAGAGATATTCCCAGGGGCAGAGCGTCCATACTATATAAAATCACAAGGTGTGTTTGATGGTACTTATGTGCGTGTTGCAGGTACGACTAGGCATGTCGAGGATTATATGTTAAGAGAGTTGATGCTGGAAGGTAAGAATCGTTATTTTGACAGTGAAATATGTCAGAATATGGATATATCAGATAGTGAGATTGAGGAGCTCTGCAAGAGCTTGAAGGAGACTGCCATACGAAATACATGGCAGGATAGTGAAAAAGTGAAGATTAAGGATGTCACCAGAAATATACTGATTTCATGGGGCGTTCTGAAGGAGGAAGGCGGAAAGGTATATCCGACCAATGCATATGCACTTTTGACCGGACGGATGGTAGGGCAGCCGGTTATTCAGTGCGGCGTGTTCAAGGGAACCAATCGGGCACATTTTGTTGATCGGAGAGAGTTTGAGGGTTCTATTCAGGAACAAATGGATGCTGCATACCAGTATGTTCTTGAAAAAATTAACATGGGAATGACAATAAAGGGAATGTACAGACAAGATGTATATGAACTTCCTACAGATAGCATAAGAGAGTTGATTGCAAACGCAGTGGCTCATCGTAGTTATCTTGAGCCGGGAAATATACAAGTGGCATTGTATGATGACAGACTAGAGATTACTTCGCCGGGTATGCTACTGAATAATGTTACGATCGAAAAAATGATAGAAGGTTACTCAAGACCGAGAAATCCCGCAATCGCAAGAGCTTTTGCGTACATGAAAATTATTGAAAAATGGGGAACTGGAATACCAAGGTTATTTGCAGCCTGTGAGGAATATGGATTACCGAAGCCGGAGTTGATTGATTTTGATGGCGATTTCAGAGTAAATATGTATCGAAAAAGGGATGCTAATACAGAAACTAACACAGAAACTAACATAGAAACTAACACAGAAACTAACATAGAAACTAACACAGAAACTAACACAGAAAATGTAGGGAGAATAATTAGGCTCATGGGTGAACAGCCTTCCATTACAGTAAAGATGATTGCACAGCAGCTTGGGCTTTCTGTTGGAGGAGTTCGCTATCATATCAATAAATTAAAGAAAGATGGTGTTGTGGAGCATATCGGTTCTTCTAAGAAAGGTACATGGGTAATCCATGATTAAAATTGTTGTATTGCGAGTGGAATAGTATACTAAAAGCAAAAGGTGAACAATTAAAGCGATTATGCCGATATACAATGTGAGTCAGTAAATGGATTTACAATATAATGTGCACAAGGAGGTTACATTATGTCAAAAATTACAGATTATGCTTTTTTGTTTCAAAATTCATCCGGAAAGTCGGCATTTAATCCAATAGGGAGTTTCCAATTATCCCAGCTCAATAGCAGTGCAGTACAATCACAGTTAAAAGCAGCAGGGATTAACACAAACAGCAAACAATATAAAACCGTTATAAGTAAAATGATGCAAAATGCAAACGGAATGATGTATACCAATCCGGCAGCCATAAAGAATTTGATGAAGAACTATGATAAAGATGGGGACTATATTTCTCCGGCAACTGGTCTTGCCGGTATGGACGCAACGGATATTCCTATTTCGCAGAGACACGTGATTATTGATATTCCTGAAAAAAACAGACAGGAAATGTTTGATAATGCAAAACGGGAGTTCCTTGAAGAAAATGGAATTGCAAACGGAGATACTACAAAACGTTCAGATGTGTTTTACCATTATCAAAAGTCTGCAAAGAAGCGGGACAGATTAAAGGGGACGTGGACTTTAGAACAATATGAACGACAGTATAATCAAGCTTTTTATGATGCGGCAAAGGCTGCCAATCCAACATGGAAACCTGGAAAAGCGATAAAAGCAGGTGCGTTGGATGGGATTACAAGAGAGCAAATTGATAAATCATTGACTGTAACGATGGGACAATATGGAGAAATATTCAAGAGAGGTTTTGATCTGAAATTATAATGATCTGAATATATTAGTAGACAGAACGGCATTTTGTGTAACAAATGCCGTTCGGATGCCTTTTCTATAACTTTACTGCAAAGCATGAGGATTAAATATCTTCATGCTTTTTCCCTAGATAGGTGTCAATTTCCTTCTGGTGGCGCTGCAGCTCCTTTAGATCACGCTCGTTTTGTTGCTGCTGCTCCTCAAGGTTATACATATCCTGCTCAGCCTGCTCGAGTCGATTTTGCAGTATTTTGATATTGGAACTGGTGATTGCAGTGAGGTCTATGTTGTGGCTTTCCAGTGCGAATTTCGCATCATGGTAGGCGTTTAGCTGGAGACATAGCTTCGTATGTAGCTTTCCGCTTTTCTTTTCGTTCTTTCGCTCTTTCCTTTTGCGTTTTCAGATAGGCCTGTCGTCTCGAAATTCTCTTTTTTATGTTGTCGTCGGTATAGAAGGAACCGAGAGAGTATAAATTTAGCAAACTTCATCAAATCTTTATTTTTCCCTGATAGATTATATTTCAGTAA
>DXUR01000620.1 GCA_019417795.1 Clostridiales bacterium
CATCAGGAACGAACGACGAGAAATCTTTTTCATAGTAAAAACCTCCATTTTTTACTTGAAACTTTTCGATGATCCCATTTTAATGCTTATAGCACAAAAATAATACTCAAATTGCAGAACAAATGGAAAAAATACCGAACAGCGGCTGTTCGGTATTTTTTCATAGACACTTATTTCAAGGTGTTCTGGTACTCCCGCACCGAGCAGCCTATGTATTTTTTGAAAACGTGATTAAAATATTTGTACTCACCAATGCCGCACTCCCAGCCGATCTGGGAGATGGGCAGTTTTCCTTTCCGGATGAGTTCCAGAGCGTTCTGAATACGGCAGCGGTTGAGGTAGTCAATGACCGTTGTGCCAAGCTCTTTTTGAAACTTCTGGTTGATGTACCGTTCCGAGTAGTGGAACTGTTCCTGAAGGTCAGCAAGTGTTATCTTGCTCTGGTAATTCTCTTTCAGATAGGCTACGATGCGCAGCACCAGCGGGTCAGTGACCTTATCTTCGCTTAATGGCGGCAGAGCTGTCCGGCTGCGGACGGCCTCTGCCTCGTCCTCCCGCTGTTGGAGGTACTGGTTATCCCCCGCAAGGCGGACAGCCTTCTCCAGCGCAGTACGCATCTCGTCCATGTCGAGAGGCTTGAGCACATAATCCGATACGCCGTTCCGGATAGCCTGCTGGGCGTACTCAAACTCCGAGTAGCCTGTCAGGATGATGGCGATATAGTTGAATTTCTCCCGGGTGTCGGCGATCATCTCAAGACCGTTTTTTACCGGCATGGTAATGTCGGTAATGACGATGTCAGGCTGCAGTTCAGCGATCTTTTCTTCACCTGCTGCCCCGTTCTCTGCCTCGCCCACCACCGAGCAGCCGCACTCCTCCCACGGTACCGAGTAGCGAATGCCCTTGCGGATGATCTCTTCATCTTCTACAAGCAGAACGCGATACATGGTTTACATTCCTCCCAGCCGGAGCTTGAGTTTCACCGTGAAGCCTTCGCCCTCGGTGCTGTCGATGGTCAGTCCGCTGTCACCGCCGTAGCCCAGCCAGATGCGACGGTTGATGTTCTGCAGACCATTGTGCTCGATGTTCACTTCATCCGAGCGCAGGATGTCTCGCAGCTGTTCCAGCATTGTCTCGTCCACGCCTCCGCCGTTGTCCTCTACCGTGAAATAGAGCGCATCCTCCCCCAGCCAGCCCCGTACTCTTATATGGATGCAGGGCTTTTTCTGGAATCCATATTTGATGCTGTTTTCCAGCAAGGGCTGTAAAAGCAGCTTCGGGATGATGAACTCCATGCAGGCGTCGTCGATGTCGATCTCGTAGGAAAAATTCGCACCGAAGCGGGTGGACTGGATCACAAGGTAATCCTGCAGATATTTCAGATCATCTTTAACAGTGACATTGTGCTTTGTGTTGTTGATGCTGTAGCGCAGGATGCCGATAAACCGCCCGATCAGCTGCTGGGCTCGCTGGGGGTCTGTCGGGATAAGATAGCGGATATTGTCCAGCGTGTTATAAATAAAGTGGGGATTGATCTGCGCCTGAAGGTTCTGCATCTCCATCCGGTTGTTCACTTCGGCAAGAGCGATGTTGCGCTGGCTCAGCTCCTGAATGCTGCGGACCATCTTGTTGACCTGACGGGCGATCTCCTCGATCTCATCGCCGGTGTCGATCTCGATGATGTGATCAGGGTCCTCCTTGCGGATGATGCGGATCTCCCGCACGAGGGTGTCCACCGACTTTACCATCTGCTCAGTCATAGCGTGCATGATACGGGCGAACATTGCTGCCCAGCTCAGCCCCAGCAGTACGATCAGGAGCAGACCCACGAAGAGATAACTGTAATTCGTGGGCGAGTAGATGAAGGAGTAAGCCAACACCGTGCCGTTTTCCAGCGAGCGGCTGCTGCGTAGATAGCGGTTCCCGTTTACTCGCACATACTGCGCCGCATCGGCGGGCAGATACTTGTTGGCGTTCTTCTGGGAGAGGAAGGAGGAGTTTGAACAGGCGATGACATCACCGTTGGATTTGGTGAGGATGGCGTCGTACTGGTACTGGCTGAACAGTTTTGTCCAGTCGTTTTCATTCAGATAAACTGCCGCAGCACCCTGATATTCGCCATCCCGGTAGAGCGGATGGATCATAACGTATTCTGAGCTGTTGGCTCGGAAGTGGTAGACCGTGGTGTAGACGGCCCGCATAAGATGGCAGGCGTTGTCCACGGCGATGCCGTTGAATTCCTGCCGGTGGAGATTCATCTTTTCCTCCGAAAAGGTCGTGAACCGAACATTTCCCTTGGAGTCGGTAAGGATGAGCTGTATCTCCACAAGAGCCGAGACGTTGTACTGGCTGATAAGATAACGCAGGTTGTCCTGATCCTTCCGCAGCTCGGAGAGGAAGAGCTCGGTGTGTCCAGCGTCCAGCAGAAAGGCTGATGTGTTATTGTACACCTCATGGAAGGTGGAGGCGACACTCTCCAGATGGTCTTCCCGCCGGGCGTTCTGGTTGAGAGCATTCACAACAGCGATCGCAATGCAGAACAAAAGACATCCCAGCAGCAGGCTTGAGATCAGCTTACGGGAGACGCTCTGCTCCAGCTCCTGCTGAAAGCGGCTCTTTTTGTAGGTGCGATCGTGGTGACGATGATCCATACTTTTTTCGCTCCTGCTCTTTGACAAACTTTGCCATACTTCGATTATAATGCCTTGGATCAGATGAGTCAACGGGCGTGTTGCTGTCATTTTTATTGCATAACACAAAAAA
>DXUR01000621.1 GCA_019417795.1 Clostridiales bacterium
CCCTTTGACAGAGGGGATTACGCTTGGAATTGCCCAGATCATGGAATCCAAAACAGTAATTGTGATTGCCAACGGTAAAAAGAAGGCTGAAATTGTGGCGGAGGCGATCTTGGGACCAGTGACTAACCGAGTGCCTGCTTCTGTGCTGCAAGAGCATCCAAACTGCATTTACCTGCTGGACGATGAAGCGGCGTCTTTACTGCCTGCGGATCTGCCGGGGCTTCAGAAAATCTGATCTGCTGCCTTTTGGACTATATGCTGTTGCGGCAGGCGGTTTGTTGGTCTGCTCAGTGAAACGCGGGATTCGCCGGAACTTACTAACCAATCTATACGGCTTCGCCAGCTCTCCATGATATCAGCTTCGGAGCCAGATCAAAAAGGAGGAATACCGCAGGCCTGCGGTGCGGCAGTGTGGAGACCTGCCGTAAGCCGTGTTGTTTTGACAACCGGGAGAAAGCGTATGCGGAGGCAGCGCTTTCAGGGTCTTATTGCCATGGCAGAAGTCATTTTAAAGAATATCAAGAAGGTCTATCCCCATCAGGAGCCTAAGAAAAAGAAGAAGGGCGAGCCGGAGAAAAAGACCAACCTCCAGATCACGGAGGAGGGCGTTCTGGCCGTTGACAACTTCAATCTGCACATTCAGGACAAGGAATTCATCGTACTGGTAGGCCCCTCCGGCTGCGGCAAGTCCACCACCCTGCGGATGGTGGCCGGTCTGGAGGAGATCTCCGGCGGCGAGCTGTACATCGGCGGCCAGCTGATGAACGATGTGGCCCCCAAGGACCGGGACATCTCCATGGTGTTCCAGAACTACGCCCTGTACCCCCACATGACCGTTCGGGAGAACATTGCCTTCCCTCTGAAGCTGCGGAAAATGGACAAGGCTGAGATCGATCAGCGGGTGGAACAGGCGGCGGAGATCCTGGACATCACGGAGTATCTGGACCGCAAGCCCAAGGCTCTTTCCGGCGGCCAGCGTCAGCGCGTGGCCATCGGCCGCGCCATCGTCCGGGAGCCGAAGGTCCTGCTGATGGACGAGCCTTTGTCCAACCTGGACGCCAAGCTCCGCAACCAGATGCGGGCAGAGCTGATCAAGCTGCGCCAGCGCATCAACACCACCTTTATCTACGTGACCCACGACCAGACGGAGGCCATGACTCTGGGCGACCGTATCGTCATCATGAAAGACGGCGTCATCCAGCAGATCGGCACGCCGCAGGAGGTCTTTAACCACCCCGCAAACCTGTTTGTGGCCGGCTTCATCGGCATGCCTCAGATGAACTTCTACGATGCTGAGCTGGTGCTGGAGGACGGACAGTATGCCGTGGTGCTGGACGGCGCCAAGGTGACCCTGCCGGAGGAGAAGCAGGCCAAGCTGAAGGCCAACGGCGCGGCAGCCGGTCCCATCACGCTGGGCGTCCGGCCGGAGCACCTGATCCTCAGCGGCGACGAGGGCTCCATGATCCACGGCACCGTGGACGTCAGCGAGATGATGGGCAGCGCCGTCCATCTCCACGTCAGCGCCTGCGGCAGCGATACCATTATGATCGTTCCCACCACGGAGCTGGAAAGCACCTCCGCGTTTACCATCGGCAGCCCCATCGCCTTTACCTTCAACGGCGCTATGGCCCATCTTTTCGACCGGAATACCAAGAAAAATCTGGAATGGCTTGAGAAATAATTTACGGTCGCTCCCCGTGTACAGTTATATATTTCGTTGATTAGCGGAAAGAACGGCGTTTTTGATTGGATTGTTGGCTGTTTTGCGCTGAATTGCATAATTTTGGACATGGTTTGCTCTCTTCATTCAGGTGGGCATATCCCACAACTTTATTCTGACGGAGTCTGCAAACCATGTCTTTTTTTGTGCAGCTTCTCCTGTTGAATCAGACGGATGGGAAAAACGTCGTCTTACCTGATATAAAAAATAGCGCCTGCCGCAAGACAATGTCCTGCGGCAGGCGCTATTTTTTAGGTTTGCAGACTGCCTGAATATGATATACCACTGTCACCGACTGCTCAAAGCATATGCCGTATGCCCGCTTAGCCATGCGAATGATGTTTCTTGAAATACAGTCTGACTTTGAGAGATTCATCATGGTATCCGATGATCCCATTCTGATCTCTCGGTACAGGCATTGGGAAGGAGTGACCCCATTGACAGCCTTGCGGTCCACACCGGTATGATCTCTGGCGTGAAAAATTCTCGTGGTGTGCGTTTTTCTTTGTGTCAGGGAAGCAGACTGCGGTAGCGTGCAGCCTTTTCCAACAGCTCCGCTTCTGTGCAGTAGGCTGTCAGGCAGCCTACTGCGGTGACGCATTTGCCGCCGGTGATGTTGCCGTACAACACACATTCAGCCAGAGAGCAGTCATGATAGAGACCATACAGGAAACCGGCCAGAAAGGCGTCGCCCGCGCCGGTGGAGTCCTGATGTACATATTCCGGGATCACAGGGATCACCTGCTGCACGCCGTTTTCCTGAATGAGACAGCCGGAAGCATCCAGCTTTACCACCACTTTCTGGAAAAATTCACTCAACACCCGGGCAGCCTCTTCCGGCGTGTTTGTGCCGGTGATTTTCAGCGCTTCCTTCTGGTTCGGTGTGTAGAAATCTGCCAATTCCAACATGGGGCGGTATTTTTCGATGGACATCTCATCGTCCCAGCCAGTATCCAGCGTCAGAAGAGTTCCCTCCTGATGCAGTTGCCGGTAGACTTCCGGGAATCGAAGATCCATGGCGCAGATGGACGCTCCCTTGGAG
>DXUR01000622.1 GCA_019417795.1 Clostridiales bacterium
GCCTTCAGGGTCACCTGTGCAACGAGGACGCCGCCCAATTCGCCGTCACGCTGGCGGAAAACGGTGCCTGCGACATCGTGCTGGCCCACCTGAGCCGCGATAACAACACCCCTGCTATGGCGCTGAACGCCGCAGCCGCCGCGCTGGACGGTGCCGGACTGACCCCGGAACTATCCGTAGCGCCCCGGGACACCGTCGGCCCGTGTCACATCGTCAGAAGGAGGGCCTTATGCAAAAGGTGACCATTCTCTGCACCGGCAAGCTGAAGGAAAAATTCTATCTGGACGCTGTTGCGGAATACGTCAAGCGGCTGAGCCGGTTCTGTAAATTAGAGATCATCGAGCTGCCGGAGGAACGGCTGCCGGAGGATCCCTCCCCCGCCCAGATCGAGGCGGCCCTCTCCAAGGAGGCCGACGCTGTCCGGGCCAAGCTGCCCAACGGCTGTCTGGTGATCGCCATGTGTGTGGAGGGGCGGGAGCGCTCCAGCGAGGAGCTGGCCCGCTATCTGGCGGACAGCGCCGCCCAAGGCGCCAGCCACATCGTCTTTCTCATCGGCAGCTCCTTCGGAATGCACGAATCCTTGAAGCGGCAAGCCGCTCTGCGGCTGTCCATGTCCCCCATGACCTTTCCCCACCACCTGCTGCGGGTGATGCTTTTGGAACAGATCTACCGGGCCTACCAGATCAACGCCGGAAGCAGATACCATAAGTAATTTTTCAGGCGAACACACAGAACACTGTTGATACGATATAAGGAGGTACTTGCAAATGGATTTCATGCAGGAATACGAGAAGTGGCTCCACAGCCCCGCCCTCTCTCCGGAGGAACACGCCGAGCTGGAGTCTATTAAGGACGATCCCAAGGAGATCGAAAGCCGATTCTTCGGCCCGCTGGAGTTCGGCACCGCCGGTCTCCGGGGCACTATGTGCACCGGTTTACATAACATGAACATTCATGTGATCCGCTGGGCCACCCAGGGCTTTGCCGACGTCATCGCCGCCGAGGGTGAGGAGGGCAAGCGCCGTGGCGTGGCTATCTGCATGGACTGCCGCAATCACTCTATGGAGTTCGCCCGGGCCGCCGCCGAGGTCTGCGCCGCCAACGGCATCCACGTTCGCATTTTCGACTCCCTGCGGCCCACCCCGGAACTGAGCTTCGCCGTCCGGGAATACGGCTGTCAGGCAGGCATCAATGTCACCGCCAGCCACAACCCCAAGGAGTACAACGGCTACAAGGTCTACTGGTCCGACGGCGCGCAGCTTCCCCCCCACCACGCCGACGCCATCGCCAAGCGGTTGGAGGAAATCGACATTTTTGACGGTGTGAAGCGGATGGACTTTGAGGAAGCCGTAAAGAGCGGTCTCATTGAGACCATGGGTGACGAAACGGACCGGAAGTTCATGGCCAATGTCACCGCCATGATCAATGACCGGGAGACCGTCGCCAAGGTGTCGGACACCTTTAAGCTGGTCTACACGCCCTTCCACGGCTGCGGCTACAAGCTGGTGCCGGAGGCGCTGACCGCACTGGGCATCAAGCACCTGATCCCCGTGCCGGAGCAGATGGTCATCGACGGCAATTTCCCCACGGTGGTCTCTCCCAACCCGGAAAACCCGGAGGGGTTCTATCTGGCCATCGATCTGGCCAAAAAGAATGACGTAGACTTCATTCTGGGCACCGACCCGGACAGCGACCGGGTGGGCATCATGGTGCGGAACCACGAGGGCGAGTTCCAGCCTGTCACCGGCAACCAGACCGGCGTGCTGCTGCTGGATTATCTGATCGGCGCCATGAAGCGCTCCGGGAAGATGCCCGCCAACCCCGTGGCCCTCAAAACCATCGTCACCACAGAAATGGCCCGGAAGGTGGCGGAGAGCAACGGCGTAAAGTGCTTTGATACCTTCACCGGCTTCAAGTTCATGGCGGAAAAAAAGAACGCCCTGGAGGAATCCGGTGAGGGGAAGGTCATTTTCTCCTATGAGGAATCCTACGGCTACATGCTGGGGGACTACGTCCGGGATAAGGACGCTGTCACCGCCTCCATGCTGCTGACGGAGATGGCCGCATGGTACGACGCCCAGGGCATGACCCTCTTTGACGCGCTGAACGCCCTGTATGAAAAGTACGGCTGGTACGCGGAAAAGACCCACAATCTGGTGATGCCCGGTCTGGACGGTCTCCGGGATATGGCGAAGCTGATGAAGGATCTCCGGGAAAATCCCCCAACGGAGATCAGCGGCGTCAAGGTCATTGTCCGGAAGGATTATACCGACGGCAGCGTGATCGACTGCGTCACCGGCGCTAAGAGCCGCATGGAGCTGTCCGGCTCCAACGTGCTGCGGTATGAGTTGGAAGACGGCACCGTCATTCTGGTGCGTCCCTCCGGCACGGAGCCGAAGATCAAGGTCTACATCCTGACTCAGGGAGCCGATGCTGCCGCGTCCAACGCCAATCTGGAAAAGTACGGCCGGTGGGTGGCCGCTCTGAAGCCTTGATCAATTACACAAACTTAATTAAGCCGGTGCCCGGAAACATAGTTTCCGGGCACTTTTTTGCGTTTTCTAAGGTATTCTCCGCAATTCGCAGGTCTTTCCAGATTCTTTGAAGCTGTGTTTGCGTTTTTCGCCGCAATTTGGTTCGGCACTTAAAGCGCTGCGGCTTTCCGCGTATAGGAAAGCGTCCTCCGAACGGAGGACGCTTAAGACTGTCGATAAAGTGGTAAATTCTCCGCGACGGTAAGGTAGGGCAGCCGTTAGCGGCT
>DXUR01000623.1 GCA_019417795.1 Clostridiales bacterium
GTCCACAGCCTTGGCGGAGACGGCACCCAGCCGCAGGGCGGCAATGGAGAGGATGCCGCTGCCGCAGCCCAGATCCAATACGGTCTCGCCGCCGTGGACGGCTTCCTCCAGCGCTGTCAGGCACAGGCGGGTGGTGGCGTGGCTGCCTGTGCCGAAGGTGAGGCCCGGCTCTAAGATCAGGGGCACCTTGCCGGCGTATTTGGCCTGCCCCTTCACGTTTTCCTGTTCCCATTCCGGGATCACCAGCAGGCGTTCGCCGATCTCCATGGGCTTATAATACTGCTTCCAGTTGTTTTCCCAGTCGGCGTCCTTCAGATTTTCCAGCGTCATCAGGAGGGTGCCGTATTTTCCGGCATGGGCGTCCTTGAAGCCCTGAAGAGCAGTGCGGAGGTGGGCCAGCTGGTCAAAGCCGTCTCCGTCCGCCGGGAGGTAGAAGGTGATCCGGGATTTACCCTTCATGGACGCCTCCAGATCTTCGTCCACATAGTCCCAATATTGGTGGTTGTTTTCCAGAAAGCTCTGGAAATCCTGCTCGTCGTCAATGACCACGCCGTCTACCCCATTGGCGGAGAGGAAGATCTCCAGAGGCTCCAGCCCGGCGTGATTTGTGTCAATGTGTACTTCCAGCCATTCCATATATGATCCTCGCATGTGCTTCCGCCAGAGCGGAAAATTTAATTTCATACGCATAAAACTTCATGCATGAGCAGCGTACCGCGAATATGCACAAATGCCAGTGCATGAAGTTTTCGTGCATCATTTCCGGTTGCCCCGCAGGGGCGAGGAAATGGCACATTTCTTATTTTTGCTATGTGTTTGCATAGCAAAAATAGTTTGGGGATTTCCCCAAACTATTTTAGCATAATTATCGTTCGCTGCCAAGGAAAAACAGCGCCATGGTGCCGGGGCCGGAGTGGTTGCCGATGACAGGACCCACATAGTTGATGTGGACGGTCTCCACGCCCAGACGGCGGCGAACCTCACCGGCCACAAATTCAGCGTCTTCCAGACAGTCACCGTGGCTGATGAACACCGTCTGACCGGCGGGGTCGATGGCGGTGGCCTCCATCCGGTCTACCAGAGCGGTCAGAGACGCCTTACGGCCCCGGGCCTTGCTGACCGGGATCAGGCGGCCCTCGTCGTCCACATGCATGACCGGCTTGATGGCCAGCATGGTGCCGAACAGGGCGGTGGCGGCGTTGATCCGGCCGCCCCGCTTCAGGTGGTTCAGATCGTCCACTGTGAACCAGTGGCAGACGCGGCCCTTGGTCTCCTCGGCAAAGGTCTTCACCTCATCGATGTTTTTCCCCTTTTTCTGCTCCTGCGCGCAGAGATACACGAACAATCCCTGCCCCAGAGAGGCGCAGAGGGAGTCCACCGTCAGGATCTTCGCGTCGGGAAATTCGTCCTTCAACTCCTCCGCGGCAATGACGGAGGACTGGTAGGTGGTGGAGAGGGCGGAGGAAAAGCTGATGCTCAGGATGTCCTTTCCGGTTTTCAGGATCTCCCGCATCTTTTCCTCAAATTCCCCCACGTTGACGGCGGAGGTGGTGGCCAGTTCACCGGAGCGGATCCGCTCGTAGAACTCATGGAAGCCGATTTCCCGGCCATCCAGATAGTTGCGGTAGGTGCGATCACCCATTTGCAGGCTCAACGGTAGGACCTCTACGCCCAGTTCTGCGGCCATTTCCGCGGAGAGATCGCAGCAGCTATCCGTTAAAATTACATAATCACGCATCAGTCCTTGCGCTCCTTTCTGCTTTTCGCGGCCTTTTTGGCCTCGGCTTTATCCGGTTTGCCGGCGGGTTTCGTCCGGGCGCGGAGCTGGGCCACATACTGACGGCTCACAAGGCCGGCGGCGTAGCTCAGCAGACCGAAATGAACAGCGGCGTCCGCCAGATTGTCAGTTCCTTCATAAGCGCCCATCTCCTGCACGGCACTGGACAGGGCACCGTCCAGACTTTCCAGAAAGGCCCGGTAGCCGTTTTCCACGGAGCGGTCATCAGAAAGCTCAGTGCGGATCAGCAGGTCCATATCCCGGACGGACATCACCTGCTTGAGAATGCAGACGAAGGTGAGGTAGGCCAGATGGTCCCGGTTGTATTTCTTGCCCTCAGCCCGGGGGACCAGGGCGTTTTTCGTGTAGTTATTGACCATAGAGGCTGTCAGAGCGTCGCTCTCGTCCAGACGGATGGTCTGCCGTTCCATGTAGGAGAGGACCTGATCCATATACAGGGGGAAATCCGGCAGTGTTTCCCAATCCGCAGGGCGGTGGGTCTCCAACTGACGGCGAAAGGCGGAAATTTCTTCCATACCGGTGCTCCTTCCTTTGAAATCAGAGCAAGTATATCACATTTTTGTGGTTTTGTAAACCGGATTATGCGTTAAGGAAAACAGGAAGAAAGACAGGGGAAAACGAAAATTGTTATTTTCCCACGCAGAAACGGCTGAACACCGCGCCTACGATCTCCTCCTTGGCGGTGCGGCCCGTCAGCTCGCCGATGGCCTCCAGAGCCTCCTCCGCATCGGTGAGGACAGCGTCGGGGGTCAGGCCGCTGTCCAGAGCGGCCAATGCCCGGCGGACGGCCTCCAGACTCCGGCGGACGGCGGATTCCTGCCGGGCGTTGGTCAGGAGGGAACCGGCGTCAGCGGGGGTCCCGGCGGGGAAGCAGCTTTGCACGGCGTCCACCAGCAGATCCAGCCCGCCGGGGGCCACGGAGTTGAACGAAACCAGAGCGTCCGGCTCCCGCAGGCCCT
>DXUR01000624.1 GCA_019417795.1 Clostridiales bacterium
CAGCTACACCCTGTCTGTTCCCATGAAGCAGGTCATCTCTGGGGCCTTCGACACCCTGAGCCGCGCCATGGAAACCTACTTCGGCAAGCCGGATGAAAACAACCTCTCGGATGACATCAATGAGGCCGTCATGCGCAGCGTTATCCGCAATATCCGCGTTTTGTTGGCCGACCCGGAGAATTACGACGCCAGAAGTGAGTTGGCGTGGGCGTCTGCGATGGCGGAGAACGGCGTGCTGAAGATCGGCAAGGTCACGGACTTCCAGTGTCATCAGATTGAGCACCAGTTGGGCGCCTACACCAACTGCAACCACGGCGCGGGCTTGGCGGTCATCCATCCCGTTCTGTACCGCCACATCTACAAGTCCGGCGCGGCGCGGTTTGCACGGTTTGCGCAGAATGTCTGGGGTGTCGCACCCAAGGGCAGCATTGAGGAGACGGCTGCTGCCGGTATCGACGCGCTGGCTGCGTTCATCAAGGAAATTGGTCTGCCGACCAGCTTTGCAGAGCTGGGTATCCCCGATGACACCGATTTTCGCGCCATCGCGGATTCCACCGTCCTCACCCCCGGCTGCTGCAAGAAGCTGAGCCATGACGAGATTTACGAAATTTTGAAGGAGTGCAGGTGACCATGAAGAAAATCACAGCAGGCAAAGATGTGCTTGGTGAATTTGCGCCGAAGTTCGCACAGCTCAATGATGATGTTCTTTTCGGTGAGGTTTGGAGCCGGGAAAGCGAGCTTTCCGCACGCGACCGTTCCCTCATCACCGTGACAGCACTGATGGCGCAGGGGCTGACGGATACCTCTTTCGGACATCATCTGCAAATGGCCAAGGAAAACGGAATTACCCGCAGTGAAATTGCGGAAATCCTGACGCACGCTGCGTTTTATGCGGGTTGGCCGAAGGCATGGGCAGCATTCCGCATGGCAAAGGACATCTGGGCAGACGAGGAAAGCGCCGACGAAAAGCAGCGTCATCAAAACAGTATGATATTTCCCATCGGAGCGCCCAATGACGGTTTCGCACAGTATTTCAGCGGGCAGAGCTATCTTGCGCCAGTCTCCACGGAGCAGGTCAAAATCTTCAATGTGACCTTTGAACCCGGCTGCCGCAACAACTGGCATATCCACGAGGCGGACAAGGGCGGCGGGCAGATCCTCGTCTGCGTGGCAGGCCGGGGCTACTATCATGAATGGGGCAAGGAGCCGCAGGAGCTGCACCCCGGCGATGTGATCAACATTATGCCCGGTGTCAAGCACTGGCACGGCGCTGCGCCGGACAGCTGGTTTTCCCATCTGGCTGTGGAAGTACCCGGAGAAAACTGCCGCAGCCGGTGGTGTGAACCGGTGAGCGAAGAAGAATATCGAAAACTGAAATGAGGAGCATCACTATGAGCATTTTATTTATCAACGGCAGTCCCAACAAGAACGGCAACACCGCCGCGCTGGCAGCGGAGCTGCTGAAAGGCAAAGAATATGAGACTTTGAACCTCACGGACTACACCATCGGCGCATACGGCCAGAACCTCCCCGGCGATGTGCTGGATGCTGTCATTGGTGCCATGAAGCAGGCGGACATCGTCGTCATCGGCTCACCCCTGTACTGGCACAACATCTGCGGCAGCGTGCGCAACGTGCTGGATCGTTTCTACGGCAAGGTGGAGGACGGCGAACTGTCCGGACGCAAACTGTATTTTGTGTTTCAGGGCGCGGCTCCTGAGAAATGGATGCTGGAGGCGGGCGAGTACACCATGAAGCGCTTCGCCGGTCTCTACGGTATGACCTACGGCGGCATGGCGACCAATGAAAACGAAGCCACGAAACTTGGAAAGAACATTTAAGGAGGAATCTTTTATGGAATACGCAACTCTCAATAACGGCGTGAAAATGCCCATGGCCGGTATCGGCACCTTTCTTCTGACCCCGGACGAGGCGGAGGCCTCCTGCGTCAGCGCCTTGCAGAACGGCTACCGCTTGATCGACACCGCCAACGCCTATGTAAACGAAAAGGCCGTTGGCCGCGCCATGAAGAAGTCCGGCTTGCAGCGGGAGGAGATTTTCTTGGAAACCAAGCTGTGGCCCAGCTTCTATGAGCAGCCCGACGCAGTGGACAAGACACTTGCCCGTCTGGACACCCCCTACATCGACCTGCTGCTGATCCACCAGCCCGCAGGCAATTATGTGGCGGGCTACCGTCAGATGGAAAAGGCGTACAAGGAGGGCAAGGTTCGTGCCATCGGCCTGTCCAACTTCAAAAAGGAGCAGATTGAGGAGATTCTTTCCCTCTGTGAAGTAAAACCCACGATTTTGCAGACCGAGCTGCACCCCTATCATCAGGAACCTGAACTGAAAGCCTTCCTGAAGGAGAACGGCATCGTGCCGCAGGCGTGGTATCCGCTGGGCCACGGTGACAAGGCGCTGCTGGAGGAGCCGCTGTTCGCTCAGCTTGGCAAGAGGTACGGCAAGTCCGCGCCCCAGATCATTCTCCGCTGGCACATTCAGAGCGGCAACATCGTCATCCCCGGCTCCAAGAATCCGGAGCATATCAAGTCCAACTTTGATCTCTTTGATTTTGCCTTGACCGATGATGAAATGGCGCAGGTCACCGCCCTCAACAAGAATGTACGCTACTAGAGCCCAGCAGGTTCGCCTGCACTTCCAATGTGTTGTCGCTCTCATCGCTGGAACGGAGCGCCGCGTTTTCGCCGGTCCCGCTGAACTGTTTCTTATGGAGTAGC
>DXUR01000625.1 GCA_019417795.1 Clostridiales bacterium
GTGTACCGCTGCATCTACTGCGAGACCGAGGCCGGTAAATAAGGCCGCCCAAGGAGAATCCCTATGAAAAAAGGCTATTTGATTTTACAGGATGGCCGCGTGTTTGAGGGCTTCCACTTCGGCGCGGAGGCCGATACGGTGGGGGAACTGGTGTTCACCACCGGCATGTGCGGCTACATCGAGACATTGACGGACCCCAGCTATGCCGGGCAGATCGTTATGCAAACCTATCCCCTCATCGGCAACTACGGCATCATCCGGGAGGACTTCGAGGGCGCCTGCTGTGTCAAGGGCTATGTGGTCCGGGAGTACTGCGACGCCCCCTCTAACTTCCGCACGGACTGCGATCTGGACACCTTCCTGAAAGAGCAGGGCGTTCCGGGGCTGTGCGGTGTGGACACCCGGGAGCTGACCCGCATCATCCGGGAGCACGGTGTGATGAACGCCGCCATCTGCGACGCGATCCCCGCCGACCTGACCCCCATCGAGACCTACGCCGTCACCGGCGTGGTGGAGGCTGTTTCCTGTAAGGAATCCTCTGTCCATCCGGCGGAAGGGGAGGAGCGGTTCCGGGTGTCCCTGCTGGATTACGGCGCCAAGCGCAACATTGTCCGGGAGCTCCAGAAGCGGGGCTGCACCGTGACGGTCCTGCCTGCGTCCACCTCCGCGGAGGAGATCCTGGCCGCCGGTCCCGACGGCGTGATGCTGTCCAACGGCCCCGGCGATCCTGCGGAAAACACGTATCAAATCGAGCAGATCCGCAAGCTTCTGGGCAAGGTGCCTATGTTTGGCATCTGCCTGGGCCACCAGCTGACGGCGCTGGCCGCCGGCGGCAGCACCTATAAGCTGAAATACGGTCACCGGGGCGTGAACCAGCCGGTCCGGGATCTGAACGGCGTCCGTACTTACATCACCAGCCAGAACCACGGCTACGCGGTGGACGGCGACACGGTGAAACTGGGTAAGGTTCGTTTTGTCAATGCCAATGACGGCACCTGCGAGGGCATCGACTATCCGGAACTGAAGGCGTTTACCGTCCAGTTCCATCCTGAGGCTTGTACTGGCCCCAAGGATACGACTTTCCTCTTTGACCGGTTTGTAGAGTTGATGAAAGGAGGCAGAGTCTAATGCCTTTGGATACAAGTATCAAAAAAGTTCTGGTCATTGGCTCCGGCCCCATTGTCATCGGTCAGGCTGCTGAGTTTGACTACGCCGGCGCTCAGGCCTGCCGCATTTTGAAGGAAGCGGGCGTCAATGTGGTGCTGTGTAACTCCAACCCCGCTACCATTATGACCGATCAGGCCATGGCGGACGAGATCTATCTGGAGCCTCTGACTACGGAGACCATCAAGCGCATCATCAAGAAGGAAAAGCCCGACAGCCTTCTGGCGGGTCTGGGCGGCCAGACCGGCCTGACTTTGGCCATGCAGTTGGATAAGGAGGGCTTTCTGGAGGAACAGGGCGTCCGCCTGCTGGGCACCGATGCCAAGGCCATTTCCCGGGCCGAGGACCGGGAGTTGTTCAAGGAAGCCATGGCGGAGATCGGTCAGCCGGTCATCGCCTCCGATATTGCCGAAACGGTAGAGGGTGCCTTAGAGGTGGCCGAGCGGATCGGTTATCCCGTCATCGTCCGTCCCGCCTTTACTTTGGGCGGTGCCGGCGGCGGCGCCGCTGCCAACGAAGCGGAGCTGCGGATCATCGCCCAAACCGGTCTGGATGCCTCTCCTATTACCCAGATTCTGGTGGAGCGGGCCATCTTCGGCTGGAAGGAGATCGAGTTTGAGACCATGCGGGACGGCGTGGGCAACGTGATCGCCGTCTGCTCCATGGAGAACTTTGACCCCGTTGGCGTCCACACCGGCGATTCCATCGTGGTGGCCCCCACCCAGACCTTGGCGGACAAGGAATTCCAGATGCTCCGCAAGGCATCTCTGGACATCATCACCCATCTTGGTATCGTGGGCGGCTGCAATGTGCAGCTGGCGCTGAACCCGGACAGCTTTGAATATGCGGTCATTGAGGTGAACCCCCGTGTGTCCCGTTCCTCCGCCCTGGCCTCCAAGGCCACCGGCTATCCCATTGCCAAGATCACCACCAAGATCGCCCTGGGCTACACCCTGGACGAGATCAAAAACGACATCACCGGCAAGACCTGCGCCTGCTTTGAGCCGACCATCGACTACATCGTGGTGAAGATGCCCAAGTGGCCCTTCGACAAGTTTGCCGACGCCAGCCGCAAGCTGGGCACCCAGATGAAGGCTACCGGTGAGGTCATGGCCATCGCTCCCAGCTTTGAGATGGCGCTGATGAAGGCCGTCCGCGGCGCGGAAGTGGGTCTGGACAGCCTGAATCGTAAAAACGATCCCGAGGATCGCGCCCCCATCTGGGAGCGGCTCCGCCGGGTGGATGACCATCGGCTGTTCACCATCTTTGAGGCCCTGAAGGGCGGTACGTCCATCGACGAGATCTTCAGCATCACCCGGATCGACCGCTGGTTCCTTGCAAAGCTGAAGAAAATGGCGGAATTTGAAAAGGCTCTGGAAAAGGACGGCCTCACTGTTGAGCATTATGAGACCGGTAAGAAGATGGGCTATCCCGACGATACCCTCAAGCGACTCTCCGGCGCTGCCGCGCTGCCCTGTGAAAAGAAAGACGCCGTCTACAAGATGGTGGACACCTGCGGCGCGGAGTTCGATGCCGAGACTCCCTATTTCTATTCCACTTTTGATA
>DXUR01000626.1 GCA_019417795.1 Clostridiales bacterium
TCAGCCCTCTGCCTTTTCATTGGCAGAGGGCCGTTTTTTGCTTAACAGTTATTGAGCATCCCTTAATTGCTCTACAACGCTGCATTTCGCTGCGTTGTCATACATCATGCAAGGAATCAGCCACCCCAGCAGAAGAAATACCGGAATTGTCAGCAGGACAGGCAGAATGGTGAACCGATACTCGAAGAACCAGAACATACTGCCCAGCATTTTTCCCGCAAGAGGTCCCACCGCCAGCGACAGAATAAAGGCCGCCGCTACGGAAGACATTGCGTAAAACAACCCCTCGTAGATCAGCATGGTTTTGAGCTGCCGGTTCGTCATTCCTACAGCCTGAAGCACAGCAAATTCACGGCGGCGGGAAAGAATACCGGTCATCATGGCGTTGAAGAAATTTAAGAGTCCCACCAGCCCGATGATAGCACAGAGGATACCACCTATCAGAAGGAACATCTGCCGGAACTGAGCAAATTCAGAGCGAGCCGTGGCCTTGCTTTCATACATCAAGGGCGAAAACTCACCGGCAGTGAGCTTCGATAGATATTGCTCTGCTTCGGCCTCGTCAGCTTCGTCCGCTGTGTCGAACAGGTAGAGCATCGGAATGGCTGCACCACCGCTGTCCCTCTGTGCGGTGTCCACAGACAAAACTACGTCATATCCAATACCACCATAACGATAACTCATGGAATTCGGAAGTTCTACCAAGGCGCAGACCGTGTACTCTACATCTCTGGCTCCATACAATTTTTCCTGAAAGTACTCCTCCGGTGTATCTTCGGTGCGGAGTTCCCCGGTGCGGCTGTCGATATATTTCACATCGTCCGCATAGGTGGCGGTGATCGTGTCTCCCACCTTGGGGTAGTATTCAGGATTGGGCAGATTACCGTAGTCATCTAAGGAAACCGCAATGGCAATGGCGTTATTGTCCGGCTCCAGCATAGGAGAAATATCTCCGTCGAGCACTTGCAGCTTGTCAAACAGACTGTTATCCAGAGCCTCGATCCTGGTATCTCCCATCACCATATTGCCCCGGTGCTCCAGACGGCTCATATGGCTGTCCAACTGCTCGGCGCTTTCGTACCTTGCATAGTCCTGCCGCAGAGCATCCTCCGTCATCCACAGGTAGGCGGGTTTTCGCACAGCATATCCCGTGCCGGAAAGACTGGCCTTTGTGTTTGCTGCGATCTCTTCGATCTGTTCTGGCGTGATGAATTCATCTGCCGGGTTGTAACGGAAATAGTCGGGCGTGCTGACGATAAAATCGGCGCAGGTCATGGAGGATACATACTTCTCCATGCTGAAGCCGCCCACAAAGGCACACAGCGCATTGAACAGTGTCACCGACAGTGCCAGAGACACCACCACCAGTACCGTCTTTTTCTTGTTTCGTCCCAGATTGGCAAAGGCCATCTGATGGAGCTTTGCTCCCCGGGTGCTGCGCCGTTTTTTCTTGGTCTGCATTGCATCCGTATATTTGGTAGCCTCCACCGGAGAGACCTTAGCTGCCATTTTTCCGGGCTTGGAACAGGACAAGAGCACCGTCAACAAGGCGAACAGCATAGAACCAAGGAAGATCACAGGCGATGTGCTGATGGTGGTGATGCCTGCATCCAACTGGGTGGAGCGCAAGACAACAGGCACCAGAACAGCGCCAATGCCATAGCCCAACAGCAGCCCCGCCGGAATGCCGATCAGACAAAGCAGAAGTGCCTGCTGGCGAATGATGCGTTTGAGCTGCCGGGGCGTTGTGCCAATGGTTTTCAGAAGTCCGTAAAACCGGATATCCCCCGCAACAGAGATCTGGAAAATGTTATAGATGATAAGATACCCAGTGAAAATCACCAGCAGCAAAAAAGCTGCTATGGCGATCACAAGTTCCGGATCGAGCTGCGACTCCAGCTGGGATGAGGTATATCCCCAGTTGACGCCGATCCGGACGCTGTTGGGATCGGTATAGCTGTCCCATGTGTAGCCAAGATCGGTATCCACCTGCTCCATCTGCCCTTGAATGTTTGTGCCGGAGGCCAGCATGACATTCAAATCGGTGCGGAAAGGCTGTAAACCTGTTTTCACTGCCTGCGCTTCGATGTCATCTGCGTAATCACGGCTGATGTTGATGTAATGAACAGGCATTAGTTCATCATAGTCCCAATAGCCCACCAGCGTAAAGGTATCTGTTACAGTAAAGGCGGTTTGATCCTTGTCCGTAATGGAATAGGAAACCGTGACCTCGGCGCCCAGCTCCGGCGTTACGCCAAGCAGCTGCAACGCTGCCGTATCCATGGCTACCTCTTTGCCGCTTTCGGGCATCCGTCCGGTAGTAGGGGTTGCATAGCTCCATTTGGTGCAGTTGGCATCCATGTAGCTGATCTCTGCCGGTATTTTGGCAAAGACCCCCTCCGCAGTGATACCGATTACCTTCCGTGCCCCCGCAGCCTTCACCTTTGGGTGGGCAGCGATGCGTTCCGCCTGCTCGGGGGAAACATCCTTAAAGGTGCCATGCGCATAGCCGCCTACCTGCCGAAACTGGTAGGTTTCATAGCTGGCGTTCAACGACAAGACAATGGTGAACATGGACGTAAATAGCAGCGTTGTCAGCGCAATGGCAAAAATAGCGATCAGATTGCGGCGACGGTTCGCATAAAGAGATTTTAAGCTGAGCTTTCGAATACATTTTCTGTTTTTGACATTCATCGTAGCCACCTCCCGTTAGTTCTGGGAG
>DXUR01000627.1 GCA_019417795.1 Clostridiales bacterium
GTGGGCTCGGAGATGTGTATAAGAGACAGGGGCAAGAGTGTGCTGCTGGCCCATATCGGCACCAGCCCCATTGCTGAGGGCACCCAGATCACCGCCGCCCACATCGATTCTCCCCGGCTGGACCTGAAGCCCAATCCGCTGTATGAGGACAGCGAACTGGCCTATTTCAAGACCCACTACTACGGCGGCATCCGCAAATATCAGTGGGTGACCATCCCGATGGAGCTTCACGGCGTGGTGGCGCTGACGGATGGCACCACTGTCACAGTGAACATCGGCGGCGATGAAGGCGATCCCAAGCTGGTCATCACGGACCTGCTGCCCCATCTGGGTCAGGAGCAGAGCAAGAAGCCGCTGGCTGAGGGAATCGTGGGCGAACAGCTGAATCTGCTGCTGGGCAGCAAGCCCATCGGAGACGATGAAGGCTCCGACCGGGTGAAGCTGGCTGTGATGCAGCTTTTGAACGAGAAGTACGGCATCACGGAGGATGATTTCACCTCCGCTGAACTGGAAGCGGTGCCGGCTGTGAAGGCCACGGAGATCGGCCTGGACCGCTCCATGATCGGCTCCTACGGCCATGACGACCGCGTCTGCGGCTACGCCGCCTTGAAGGCATTGCTGGATCTGGACAAGACGCCTGCCAAAACCGCCGTCTGCGTGCTGGCGGACAAGGAGGAGATCGGCTCCGACGGTGTGACCGGTATGCAGTCCGCTGCCTTTGACACCTTTATGGAGGATCTGTGCGAGGCTCAGGGCGCGGCCCTGCGGGTGTGTCTGGAGAATTCCTTCTGCCTCAGTGCCGACGTGACGGCGGCCTACGATCCCAACTTCGGCGAGGTGTTTGAAAAGAAGAACGCCGCCTATCTGAACTACGGCATTGGTCTGTGCAAGTACACCGGCGCCCGTGGCAAGTCCGGCGCCAGTGATGCCAGCGCCGAGACGGTGGGCTATGTCCGGGGTATCTTTGACCGGGCCAAGGTCATCTGGCAGATCGCGGAGCTGGGCAAGGTGGACGCCGGCGGCGGAGGCACCGTGGCCATGTATATGGCCAACCGCAACATCACCACGCTGGACGCGGGCGTACCGGTGCTGGCCATGCACGCCCCCTTTGAGGTGGTCTCCAAGCTGGACTGCTATGAGACATATAAAGGTATGAAAGCTGTTTACGAAGCGGAATAAAAGCTGTTTCAAAAGAGTTTGACGGCGAGAAAATATGGAAAAGGCAGGAGGGAAATCCGCTCCTGTCTTTTCATATATGACCTTTTTCAACAATTTGACCGTAAACGGCGGACAATTTAACGAAATTTTTCCAAATCCCACAAGGGTATCTTTGCCGTTTTCGGTTGCAAGCTGTTGGGAAAGCTGATAGAATAGAACCATCCAAAGACAAATGACCGTAAGAGGTGGACGATATGGCGAGAAAAATCAAGTATTATCTGGTGGCGGCGGAGGCCCTGCCGGAGATCTTTATCCGGGTGGCGGAGGCCAAGCGGATGATGCAGACCGGCGAGGCGGACACGGTGGGCGCAGCCACAAAAATGGCCGGCATCAGCCGCAGCGCCTTCTATAAGTACAAGGACGCGGTGCAGCCCTTCAACGATATGAAGTCGGAGCATATCATTACGTTTTACACCCTGCTGAAGGATGTGTCCGGCACGCTTTCCAGCGTTCTGGGCGTGTTTGCCGCCTCCGGCGCCAACATCCTGACCATCAACCAGAGCATTCCCACAAACGGCTGCGCGGCTGTGACCATTTCCGCTGAGACCTCCGCCATGGAGAAGTCTCTGGAACAGCTGATCACCGACATTTCCGCATTGGACAACGTTATCAAATTCGAGATCCTGGCCGGATAAGGGAGGAGCAACGATGATCAAGATCGCAATTCTGGGATTGGGTACAGTGGGGACCGGTGTTGTGAAGGTAGTAGAGGCCAACACAGTTCCCATCCAGCACAAGCTGGGCCAGCCGCTGTCCGTGAAAACGGCGCTGGTCCGGAAGCTGCGGGCCGACCCGTATCAGCACTTGATGACCGAGAATTTCCGGGAGATCGAACATGACGGCGAGATCCGGGTGGTGGTGGAGACCATCGGCGGCGTGGAGGCCGCCTATGAGTACACCCGCCGGTGTCTCATGGCGGGCAAGCACGTGGTCACAGCCAACAAGCAGCTTGTGGCGGAGCATGGCTGCGAGCTGCTGGAGCTGGCCCGGAAGAACCATGTGAATTACTTGTTCGAGGCCAGCGTGGGCGGCGGCATCCCTGTGCTGCACCCCCTGACCCAGTGCATGGCGGCCAACCGCGTGGATGAGATCTACGGCATCCTGAACGGCACCACTAACTTTATCCTCACAAAGATGGTGAAGGAGGGCGCGTCATTTGCCGAGGTTTTGAAGCTGGCGCAGGAGAAGGGCTACGCGGAGGCGGACCCCACGGCGGATGTGGAGGGCATCGACGCCGGCCGCAAAATTTGTATTCTGGCGGATCTGGCCTTTGGACATCAGGTGGACCCGGCGCAGGTACCCGTGGAGGGCATCACCGGCATTGATCTGAAGGATGTGGAGATCGCCGGACGCCACGGCTACCGCATCAAGCTGTTGGGCCGCTGCCTGCGGCTGGAGGGCGGCCGCCGCACTGCGTATGTGGCGCCCCACCTGATCTCAGAAGAGAACCCCATGTCCGATGTGAACGACGTGTTCAATGCGGTGGTGGTCCGGGGCAACGC
>DXUR01000628.1 GCA_019417795.1 Clostridiales bacterium
ATATAATTAAACTTATGATAATTTGGATTATATTATTTCCTGTAAACTGCATCTTCCTGAATCAGAATCAGGTTGGAGTTCTCCGCTGCCATTTCCACCAGTCGATCTGTAAAGCCGCTCTTGGAGAACAGTCCGTACACAATTTCGTAGCCCTTAAAGGCCGCTGTAAGTTCTTTGGACTGCCCCTTTTCTTGCAAGGCAGAGTAGACCGCCACATCCACAGGTTTCGCATGGTACTTGCACTCACCGAGGAACAGCCGTTTGTGCTGGTTGTCCACAGCCGCAACATCAATCTCCGTATCGCCCTCATTATCATTGCGCCAGTAAGAGCCAATGCGTGAGGGCGCAAATTCGATCTGCCCCTTTCGGCACAGTTCCGCAAAGATATTCCGGCAGATGCTCTCATAAGCGAAAGCCACAAATTTTTGCTTAAAGTCTTTGCCCATCTCGTCCAGCACGATCTGTTGGTTGTCCAGTTCCAACTCCCCCTTGAACGGGTACACATAGCGGAACCAGAAGCGGATGAAGTTGTCCGAAACATAGTACAGACTCTTCCGGGAACGCTCTGGATTCTTTTCGGTGATGGGAACGTTCTTGATAACAAAACCAAGGTCGATCAGTGTTTTCAGGTACGGCGTAATAGCTGACGTGTCCTGCTCCATCGTCATACCGATCTTGCTCAGCTTGTGGTTGCCGTCCGAAATCGCTTTTAGCACGGAGAAATAGTTGATAGGCGTCTGCACTTCCTCGTTGAGCAAGAAATCCGGTTCTTCATACAAAAAGCCATTTTTCGACAGTACCACACGCCGAATCTGCTCCACCAGCGGCTCGTCCGTCTGGAAAAACTCCATATATTTCGGTACGCCGCCCGTGATGGCATACTGCTCCACAGCCTGCTCAAACGACAGGTTCTGCGCCGCATACACATCCGTAAATTGCAGCGGCATCAGCCGAATCTGTGCCGTTCTACGGCCATAGAGCGGACTGTCGTAGGCAAGTGCGTGTTTTTTCATCATGCTGATGAGGGAACCGCAGAGAACCAGCATCACGTTATGGTCTTTCAGCACTTCATCCCATGCGTTTTGCAAGATGGACGGGAAATCCGGGTTCGTCTTGACCAGATACGGAAATTCATCAATAACAAGCACCTTTTTCTCGTCCGAGTGGTCGTTTGCTACCACTTGGAATAAATCCAGCCAGTCGGTGAATGTGACCTTGCTGAGCATGGGATTCTTCGTGGTACGGGAAAGCACCCCGGCAAACCGCTTCATGCTCTGGGCTTCACTTTCTGTGGTTGCCAAAAAGTAGAACGCGCGTTTATCTTTGATAAACTCTTTGATCAGCGTTGTTTTTCCAACGCGCCGCCTGCCGTAAATCACCACAAAACCGCTGCCACGCTCTAATTCTGCATTTAGCGTTGCCAGTTCGGATGTTCTGCCGATGAAGTCCATACCGTTCACCTCTTGCTTAATACAATTTGAATTATGATAATATCGATTATATTATAGCTGTTCTGCGCAAAACCGTCAATAGGACGAAACATCGAATTTTCAACAACTTGGACACTACTTATTTATTCTGCATCAGTTTTTTTCAACTTTGTAAGCTCTTTCGTAATTCGGTTGGTCATTTCATATTGTTCTTCAGTTGTATAAATATAAGAGATTCGAATGACCATTGTGCCAACAATTGCATAGGAGCCAGTATACAAAATCGTATTATCAAAACCGTGCAGGTACTCACAACGAGCTTCAGCATCCTCCAGTGTGCCATATACCTCGATTGCACCACCTCCGTCTGTTCCTTTGGATACAGGAGAGTCTCCATCCACATTGATGCCCGTAGATGTAAAATAAATGCAAGCAGTATAGCCGCCATCTTCCTTGTTCAGTAACCCGTTTGGATCATTGTCCGGTGTTACAGCCTGAATTTCCAGAATGTCATCAACATTTTGCAGCCGTTCCGCAACCCACGCTTCAGATGGAACAGTAATTTGTTCCAGGATACGAATATTCTCCGTCAGGTAATCGGAAAGATCCGCAATCGTCCGAATATCCATCTGCGTCTTTTTTGCCGAATTTCCATTAGAAAAGGAACGAATAACCGAGGACAAAGTAGTGTCCACCGAACTCAATTTGTCAGCTGCGATCGGAAAGCCATCGAGATTGTCAATGGAAGTGGTCTTAAGCAAAAAATTGTATGTATCGGCATTCACATTATATCCAACGATGGCTTCGTTATAGGCAATGGAAGCTTTCTGCAAAGGAAATATTTCCCGCATAAGGATCACTCCTGCTCCAAGCAAAATCATAGTCAGAATGCTCACTACAATCCACGTGATTGGCAAGGTATTCTTTGGGGTAGTTTTCGTGTCCTGCATTATCTTACGAGCTCCGTTAATCTTTGAGTGATTTTTTCGGTTGAATGCTGTTTGATCAGACCTTCTTTGGCATATGACGCAATATATAAAATCTTGTTTTTCAAAAGTATTGCAGCAACACCTTCATTCAGACTGGTTGGTGACGCCGCGATTGCAACGACAGCATACTGCGTTTCCGCATCAATCTCAATAACACGTCCGTTTTCCGCAAGAAGGCGGCATAACTTCAAGAAAGGAAGGTCATTAACAGCAACTGTTGAGAATCGCACTTTCGTCTTTTCTACATTCGGAAATTTGGCAAGCACACTGAGTAAAAATGTATCTTCCTGCATACCCT
>DXUR01000629.1 GCA_019417795.1 Clostridiales bacterium
GTGAAATCCTCGACCTGAAATACGGCTCTGCGAAGGACAAGCTGGATGAGGCTATGAAGAGCCTTGTCGAGAGCGTCTATTCCAAGCTCAACATGGTCAATCAGTTCGTGGACAGCGATGCCGATATTCTCGCTATCCTCAACGGCGCTTATGAAGAGGTCGGCTTCACCGGACTGGGCGCGAACAACGAAGATGCGCTCAATGAGATCAGTCAGTGGTTGGAGCTGCAAAACCAGAAGATGCTCAAAACCTCGATGGGTGATGTGCAGCGCCGGTATCAGGCGATCCCCTACGGCTGGAAGGAAATCGACATCGCAGCCCTGATTGCCCGTCTGATCGTCCAGCAGAAAATCCAGATCAACTATGGCGGCGCGGTTGTCGGCAAGGAAGAGCGCCGCTTGGTGGACTTCCTGCGAAAGAAGACTGAGATCGACAAAGCCATTGTCGCACGGCGCATTGCCCCCTCCGAAGAGCTGATCCGCAAGAGCGTCAACTTCCTGCGGGACTATCTGGGCGCGATGGACATTCCCTCCGACGAGGATGGGCTGATTCGCTTCGTCTTGAATACCTTCGAGACCAAGCAGAGCCACTATCAGAAGCTCCTTGACGAGTTCTACTCCAAAGAGCGTTACCCCGAAAAGGAAACCGTCACCGCTGCCCGTGATCTGATGAACGACGTTCTGAGCCAGCGCAAGGACAATGTTGCATTGCTCAAACGGATGGTGCAGCGGCAGGACGATCTTCTCGATTCCGCCGAGGATATGGAGGGCGTGGAGATGTTCTTCAAGGCGCAGCGGACGGTGTTCGACGATGCCAAGAAGAGGCTTGCCAGCATTCTCAAGGAGAGAGACTACTTCGCAGCGGACGCGGAAACCCAAAACGTCATCAGCACAATGTCCACGATTCTTGCCATGCCAAAGCCCTATTCCCGTATTGGGGAGCTGCCGGAGCTTGTCCAGAAGGTCAAGACCGCCTACGACAGCTTGCTGGATATGAAACGTGAAGAGGTTGCCGAGAACATCCGCCAGTGTATGCAGGATGTTCACCAGCTTGCCAGCGAAGCGCGGGACGCCGGGGCACTGCTCCGTCAGGCGGACGATCATTTTGTAACCAAGCGCGAAGCGGCGAAAACCGCGACCTCTCTCACCGAGCTGGACGCCATGATTACACAGCTTCTCAATTACAAGGACACGATCTGCCGCCGCATGGAGGTCATGTCCGCCTCCCGTCAGCAGGATGCGCAGAAGCCCGCGCCCGCAGCGACCGCAAAGCCCGGAACGCCCGCGCCGAAGCCCCCGAAGATCATGACCGTGCGCCGGTATGACCTCTGCTCGGTCAAGCGTCTGCAAAGCAAGGAAGACATTGATCAGTACGTCGAGGCGATCCGCGAAAAGCTCATGAAGACGCTCGAAAGCTGCGACGGTGTGCAGATCAACTAAAGGAGCATAAGAAGATGAACAAATCAAAGATTCAGAAGTTTGCCGTGGACGGGCATAAGCTCCTTTATAAGCAGATTGCCCAGAGAGCTTATCAGTACGGCATTGAAGAAGGAAACGTCGGCAAGGCAGATGCTACCGAAGTTCGCGGTCGCATTCTCTCTCCGCTTGAGAAGAGCCAGAGAGCGGCGTTGATTGCAGAAATCAATGCCAATGGATACCAGCAAACCATTGAGCGCGTCACCTATATCTGGTTTAACCGCATTGTTGCGCTTCGGTTTATGGAGGTCAACAACTACTTGCCCTCCCACATCCGCGTGTTCTCGGACGCTTCCGGTGCATTCAAGCCGGAAATCTTGAACGATGTTCTTCACCTTGAGATGGAGGGCTTGGATAAGGCGCAGATCGCGGAGCATATCGAAGACAACAACACCGAGGAACTGTATCGTTATCTGCTCCTGACGCAGTGTGCAGAGCTGAAAGCAGCGCTGCCGGACATCTTTGTATTTGGCGCTCGTGACCGCGACTATACGGAGCTGCTATTCCCCAACAACAGTCTCTCCGGCGATAGCTTCATTGCCAAAATGCTCTCGGAAACCGACGAGAAAGAAGATTGGCAGGATGCCGTTCAGATCATTGGCTGGCTGTATCAGTATTACAATGACGAGCGGAAAAACGAAGTCATCAACATCAACAAAGGTTCAATTAAGAAAGAAGACATTCCTGCCGCCACGCAGCTTTTCACAACAGATTGGGTTGTCCGCTACATGGTGGACAACTCTCTCGGTCGCTACTGGATCGAGCGTCACCCGGAAAGCAAGCTGGCGGAGAAACTGGAGTTCTTTGTCACGCCGAAAAACGGTGAGTTCAAGCATATCGACGAGTTTGTAAAGCCGGAAGACGTCAAGTTCCTTGATCCCTGCATGGGCAGCGGTCATATTCTGGTGTATGCCTTTGATGTCCTGATGGAGATTTACAAGGAAAGCGGCTATACCGAGCGTGATGCAGCGGCGATGATCGTCCAGAACAACCTCTTTGGACTGGATATTGATGACCGCGCCTCTCAGCTTGCCTACTTTGCCGTTATGATGAAGGCGAGAAGCTATGACCGGCGTTTCCTGAGCCGTGGTATCAAGCCGAATGTGCTTGCCATCAAAGAAAGCAACGGCATGGGTGCGGCTGTCCGGGACGGGCTGACAACGGACGCAGAGATGAACACGATCAGCCGGTATCTTGTGGACACCTTCCGCGATGCAAAGGAACTGGGTTCTATCATC